>JAUWLH010000264.1 GCA_030613835.1 Candidatus Bathyarchaeota archaeon
GGTTTCGAGAAGATAGCGCTGGTATCTACCAACCTACCCATGGGCTTTGATGGGAAAACCGTGCTGGGGCTACTGAACGAGTTGTTAAACGATGGCAAAGAATAATCTGCGAACATTCCTGATGGAGATCGAGTCAGAGACGATAGTTATCAACGAGCCGCTCTCAAGAAACTACGAGATAGCGGCAGCCCTGCGCCAATTCGACGGCGGCAAGGCAGTGATAGTCAAGGAAAAGGAGACCGGCATCACCGTGGTCGGTGGGGTGAACGGCAACAGGCCCAGGCTCCTGAGATCAATAGGAGTGACGACGGAGACACTGTACCCTACACTAATCGAGGCAACAAAGAACCCACTGAAGTGCGATATAGTGGAGACCGGCCCCGTCAAGGAAGTGATCATTAGGGGCAGTCTGGCCAAGATCCCAGTGCTGACCCACTTCGAGGGCGACCCTGGTCCATACATCACCTCAGGAATCATTCACACCAAGGGACCCGACGGAAAATCGGAGAACGTCAGCTTCCACAGACTCCTGGTCTTGGATAACAAACACATGGTCATCAGGATCGTGCCCAGGCACCTTTACAAGCTCACAAAGCAGGCCGAGGTGATGGGAAAAACAACCCTGGATGTGGCAGTCACCATCGGGCACCACCCCGCCACGCTACTGGCAGCGGCTCTGCCCGCCAGCTTCGGCACCAGCGAGTTCGACGTCGCCAACAGGCTTCTCGGAGGAACCCTTCAGCTCACCCAGTGCGAGCATGTCGATGCGCTGGCACCCGCTGACGCGGAACTTGTACTCGAATGCAAACTGCACCTCGACAAGCTCGCCACGGAGGGCCCGTTCGTGGATCTCTCAGGTACCTTCGATGTCCAAAGGCAGCAGCCAACACTTGAGCTGGTGGGCGTCATGCACAGGAAGAACTACATGTACCATGGGTTACTCCCCTCAGGAAGCGAGCATAGGCTCCTCATGGGCATGCCAAGGGAGCCAAGGATCTGGGAGTACGTTAGGAACATCGCGCCTAACGTCAGGGGCGTCAACATGTCCACTGGAGGCATGGGCTGGCTCCACTGCGTCGTTAGCTTCGAAAAGTTCCGTGAGGGAGACCCCAAGAACGTCCTGATGGCTATATTTGCCGCCCACCCGAGCCTCAAGCACGCTGTAGTGGTCGACAATGATATTGACCCTTATGACATGGAGCAGGTGGAGTGGGCGATAGCCACTCGTTTCAATGGCGCTGAGGATTTGCTGATAATCCCAGGAGTTAGGGTCAGCAGCCTTGATCCAGCTGGAGACCAAGAGAAGGAGCTGGGGACAAAGGTGGGCGTTGACGCCACGAAGCCCATGTTTAAGGACCCAATGGGGTTCAAGAGGGCAGTGATACCCGTCAGCGACTCAGCCAAGGAGATCCTCTCCAAATACAATTAAAACATTACAGGAAATGGTTGTAATAGTAAATTTTTTCTTCTTTTCTTTCTAATGATCCATTTACTAATATCGTCGTCAATGTAGACGAAGTGCCATCTCTTCATCCCTGATCATCTTGATGTCCCCTGTAATTCATGTTCAACTATCAAATATTATTAAATGGTATATGTGTAAGGGTCTAAATAGCGGCAGATAACCATTTCAGATGAATTTCATGTATCTGACACGGAAACAGGAGCGGATGATGGACGGCGATGAAGGGATAGCCGTCAGGAAATCTTTAGAGCTACTGGTAGCCCTCGGCAACGTATTCGGCGCCGAGAAGCTGGTGCCCGTTGAGTCAGCTCACATAAGCGGGGTAAGCTACAAGAACCTAGGAGAGGCAGGCACCGAGTGGCTTGAGGAGCAGGCGGCCATGGGGGCCAAGTGCAGGATCAGGGCAACGTTGAACCCAGCGGGAATGGACATGGAGAAATGGGAAGAGATGGGCGTGCCGGAGGAGTTTGCCATAGGTCAAAAGCGAGTGCTGGACGCGTTTGTGTCCATGGGTGTCGAACCAACGTGCACCTGTACACCATACCTCATTGGCCACGTCCCCAGGAGGGGCACACAGGTTGCATGGGCCGAGTCAAACGCCGTCTGTTTCGTAAACAGCGTGTTAGGTGCGAGGACAAACCGCGAGTCGGGTCCCACAACCCTGGCGTCCGCGGTTACGGGGGTCGCCGCGTTGTACGGTTACAGGCTCCCTGAGAACAGGAAGCCCGCCAAGATCATACAGGTGGAGGCAGACCTGGATTCAAGGTTAGATTACAGCGGCCTCGGGTACGTCACAGGCAAGCTGCTCGGGTCAGCTGTACCCTACTTCAAGGGCCTGGGAGACCTTGACATGGAGTCCATGAAAACCATGGGAGCCGCATGCGCCACAAGCGGTGGAATAGCTCTGTGGCACGGAGAGGGCATCACCCCTGAGGCAGGGTGGGCTGCTGGTTATCTGGATGGCATCGAGACAATCACGGTTACAAACAAGGACATTGAGGAGGCAAAGGCAAAGATAGTCTCAGACCCTGAGAACCCAACCTACTGCATAGGGTGCCCGCACTGCAGCCTCAAGGAGATGGAGGAAACAGCGAACCTAGTCAGGGGCAAGAGCCTTAACGGAAAACTATGGGTCTTCACCAGCAGGGGCGTCCACGAGCAGGCAGAGAAGGCCGGCCTCGTGAAGATCATTGAGGACGCCGGCGGAAGGGTTTACCGTGATACCTGTATGGTGGTCGCGCCCCTCCACGAGATGGGCTGGCATGGGGTAGGCACAAACAGCTTCAAGGGCGGCCACTACAGCATGGCCCACGGCTTCGGGACGAAGCTGCAAACAGTTGACGAGCTGGT
>JAUWLH010000286.1 GCA_030613835.1 Candidatus Bathyarchaeota archaeon
CATCTCGTCGATGTTGATGCAGTCCAGCACTTGTTTCTCTACTTTGTTAACGGTCACCCTCTCAGAATTGGCCTTGTCAGGCACGTCGGCCCTCCTTCTGTCTTGAGGCTGATCTCGACGCCCTTGTAGGTTATGACCTCGCATCCTGCGTCCTCAAGTTTCTTCTGAACATCTGGTGTGCAGTCAAGCATCATGACCTTCCTCGGTCCCAGCGCCAGAACGTTTGTCCCCATCTTGTTGAAATCGTCCTTGGATACATCGATCATATCGACGTCCCTCTCCCTAAGCAGTTTCCAGAACGGGACGGGGAAGAGCGGTGAGTAGATGACGGCCAAGTCGTGGTCAGCGTAGCTGATGAGACTCATGAGGTGCAGGCACGCGTCGGGTCCGTAAAAGTAGGGTAGGTCCACGGGAACCACCTTTATCCCACTCGGCTCAAGCGCCTCCCTCATTTGCAGTAAGCCCTCCCTGTTTGTCCTGAACCCCTGACCGATTGCGATGGTGTCCTCGTCAAGCCACAGTGTGTCCCCGCCCTCAACGGTTGCCTCTCCATGAATGCGGTAATGGATGGGAATTTCCAGCTCCTTGAGCCTCCTCTCCATAGGGATGTCCTCTCCCCTCCTGAGCCTCTTGCCCATCTGGAACACGATGGCCCCCTCGTCTGTGATGATTGCTGGGTCGTATGTGAATATGGAGTCGGCGTGGTTCGGTTGGTGTTCCGGGTGATAGATGACCTCGATGCCTTCCTCCCTCATTATACCGGTGAACGCGTCGTGCTCCCTCTGAGCCTCCCCTAGGTCAAGTGGACCTGTGTAGTGCCATTTCTCGTAGTCCTCCACGGCGAAACCAGCATCAGGTCTCTTGACCAGAACCCGTTTGAGGCTCGTGACCATGCTTTGACTCCCATATTTTTTTCCCATACAATCCATCTTTAACTAAATTAATGCCTTCGTAGATAATGAGGACTTTTCAATGGTTTTCACGGATCCCAGGCGTTTGTGAGTATCCCAGGTGAGTGGGAAGACGCGTTGGGATCCGCGTGTTTCATACATTTTATGCCTTAAAAAATCTAGTACGTGGCATGATCAAGGGGTAGGGGGTGGTCATTTTAGAGGTGGAATGTTATCAGATACATGATATGATAAATATAAAATAAAACTGAATATTATAATAAGATAAGGTTAGAAAACAATGAACCATAAACAAAGAACTATTCGATCACTATTTCTCTTAATTCTAACCTTCTCATTTCTTCAACTTCCATTACTATTTTCGTACCCAGAATATGTATATGATAAAACCTCGGAGATCGAACTCGTAGGAAAAGTTGAGCATGTCTACGATGGTGACACCTTCAGATTATCTAATGGAGAGGTTGTAAGACTTGCTGACATCGATGCTCCCGAAAGTTATGAACAAGGGTACGCAGATAGCACTGAGGCCCTTAAAGCATGGATACTTGGGAAAGATGTTTACCTCGACATTGACGATGTATACGAAACGGACAGATATGGAAGAATTGTCTGCGTAGTATATGTACCAAGATATACCTCGTTTATCAACATCAATAAAGCCCTTCTTCAATCCAAACATGCAGTAGAGAGTGATTTTTCTAATGAATTTGACCCAGATGATTGGCGGTATATCAATCACTATACCTATCTGAAACAAGCAAGAGAAGAGCATAACCAATTAGAAGAAGAACCGCCAAGAGATTATTTTGAAGAATCATCTACCCCGACGATTACAAGATTTGTAGCCAGTTCTAAGAGCAACAAGTATCACACAAGTACTTGCTATCATGCTAAAAGGATAAATCAAGAGAACATTAGAGCATTTAGCTCTCAAACTCAAGCTGAGAATGAAGGGTATACTCCATGTAAAATCTGCCTTTCCCATTTACAACCAGAACCAACACCAGAGCCAATCCCTGACCCAGAACCAGTACCAATACCATCTGGTTCCTATGTAGGAAGTAAACTATCGAATAAATACCATAAACCAAGTTGTGTTTGGGCAAAAAAAATCAATCCAGATAACATGCGAATATTCAGTTCAAAATCAGAAGCAGAATCAGCAGATTACGTACCATGCAAAGTATGTTTACCTGAACTCCAACCAGAGCCTGAACCGGAACCAGAACCGGAGCCTACTACTCAATACGTGGCTAGTAAAAACTCAGAGGTATTTCATCATACATGGTGCTCATATGTAGACCAGATTCTAGCCTCGAATAAAATATACTTCAGTTCAAGAGAGGCCGCAGTCAACTCAGGAAGAAGGCCCTGCTCAAGATGTAATCCATAAAACGCGCGTTTACATTTTTGATAGCCTCCCCACTCCTCAAGGCTGAGTCTGCTTTATGAACCCAAAAGAAAGAACCTAACTCATGAATACAACGGTTGAACGTCACGCAAAACATCAAACGGAGGAACCAGTTTGGGTAGAATCACAAATCATTCGATGAGAACGCGGATACATAATACCATGAGACACCTCAGAGCCTACTATCGACAAGCACTAAAAGACGATCTACTACAGGAAGCCTTCGACAAAACCTGGAAGACCTGGGACAATGAAACAGGAGCCATG
>JAUWLH010000046.1 GCA_030613835.1 Candidatus Bathyarchaeota archaeon
ATGTGCCGTACCCCCGCCCCCATGACTGGAGAACCATGTGCTCGACGGCAGTCATCACGTCACGTTCAGCCCACCTCTCATAGATGGTGGGGTCAGTCTTATCCTTTGACAGGGCCACGACGATTACCCCAGCGTCCGCGATCCACATCTGCTTGCGGGCGATCTCTGCCATCTTTGTCTTGGTCTCCTCGTCCCTCATGACGATGAACTCCCAGGGCTGCTTGTTGCCCGCTGACGGTGCCTGTCTGGCGGCCTCAAGGATTACCTTGAGGTCCTCCTCCTTGCCTGGCTTCTTCTTGTACTTCCTCACGCTTCTCCTTGTCAGGATTGCCTCTTTGACTTTCATGTGGTACCCGTGGAGTCGATGGGATTTAACCCCATTGACATGCCCATGAGCCTTTATACGCGTAGAAATAACTCAAACCATGGCACTTTACCGCATCGCTGTGGCCAGCTTTAGCCACGAGACCCTTACTTTCTGCCCCGAGCCAACTGATCTAGAGGCGTGGGAGGGAGGGGGGATCAAGTACGGGTACGAGACTCTTGACACTTCTGGGGAGGGCAAGACCTACATCACGGGGTTCAAGGAGGCGGCCAACGGTCTTGATGACGTTGAGCTGGTGGGGGTTCTACGCACAGGTTGGCCGAGAACAATTGGTTATGGCAGCTGGATCAGCACAGAGGCTTTCGACGTGATTACCGCCAGGATCACCTCCCGCCTTGAGGAGCTTGCCCAGATCGAAGGCGTACTCCTCGCCCTCCACGGGGCCATGGCGGTCAGGAACGTCCCCAGGCCAGAGGCTGAGATCGTGAGAAGAGTGCGGCACGTGGTGGGTAATATCCCCATCATGGTCACCTTTGACCTGCACGCTAACGAGGACGTGGAGATGGCCAATGCAGCTGACGGTATTTTCGTGTTGAAGACCTACCCCCACCTTGACAGCCACGAGACCGGATACGTGGCGTCAAAGTGCATGATCGAGACCCTCAGGGGCAACTTTAAGCCCACAATGGCGTTCAGGAAGCCGCCGATAGTGTCTGCAAGCGTCTTCCAGGCCTCCGCGTTCCACCCCATGAAGAAAGTGTATGATAGATGTAGGGAGTGGGAGCGGAAGGGAGTTTACTGTGCCTCGGTCGCCCCTGGGTTTGCCTACGCCGATGTACCTGACCTTGGCGCCAGCGTGTTCGTGGTCACAAATGATGACAGGGCACTGGCCGAGAAGGCTGCCCAGGACCTCCACGACCTCATGTGGAACCTAAGGGAGGACCTAACAAGAATCCTCCCCGGTGCAAAGGAGGGGGTCAGACAGGTGATGGAGATGGTGGCAAGTGGGAACAAGCCAATAGTTATCGCGTACCACGATGACAGGCTGGGCGACGGGACCCACGTCGTAAGGGAGCTCCTCGAACAAGGCGCTGTTAACTGGTGCAGCACCTGTACCGCGGACCCCGATGCACTGGCCTATCTCAGGGAGAGCCATTCTATTGGTGACACGGTTGACCTCAGCGTCGGGGCCTGGCTCCACGAGATCAGCGGGGAACCCGTGGAGGTCAGTGGGGGCATCAGGTTCCTAGGAGAGCTTGAGTGGGTTGAGACCGGGCTCGTGGGGAGGGGCGCCACAAGGACCCTTGAGAACGTTGCATGGCTTGATTTGGGAAAGAACAGGCACGTGGTCATAACCGAGAGGTTGTTTGCTCCCATGAGTAGCGACCCGTTGAAGGCGATGGGGATCGATATGGACTCCATTGATATCGTGGAGATCAAGAGCAGAGTCCACCACAAGGCATACTGGGACACTTGGAGCGCAGTGGATTTCCCCGTTGACCCTCCTGGTTTGGGTCCAGCTAACCTTGGGATACTTGAGTATAAGTACCTGCCATGGGATATTTATCCAATCGGGGAAAAGTATCTGAGCTAACTTTAGGCATCCGTGAAACTATGATTCGTTACTGACGATAGGTAGCCACAAGGCGAACTAATGCATACAAGGGAGAAGATTTATAATCGATTTTTCTGTCCTTTTAAGACCTTGAACTATCGAATCAAGTTTGGATTTCTCGTCGTCGTCTTGGGAATTGTTTCAACGCTCCTGTACGATGTTGGCACATGATCTTTTACTGGGCCCAGGGAATCCCTGCAGGAATCTCCCTTGTCATGGAGTTTCCCCTGGTGGATATCACCGAGAGGCAGTACGGGATAGGGTCAGCGGGAGGACCGCTAGTGAACCTGTTGCTGTTTACTGGCTCCTGGGCACTGGTGAGGAACTGTGAGAAGGGAACTCCCCGATGGAGCGTTCTTTCCGCGATGATTGTCTCCAACTCGTATTACCTGATCTTCAGGACGCTCCTAGGGTACGCAAAGGGCGATGGCGGGGAGATAGAGAGCGCCATGAACCTGGTTGGCCTGGGCTTCAACACTGCTGCAGTCCTCTTTCTGGGTGTTACTGTCGTTGTGCTGGTTATATGGGCTCGCAGGTTCAGAATCCGGGTCTTGGCTTTGAATGTAGGGTGCTACGTCCTGTTTTTCGTTGCCTACCTTGCGTCAATCCTGTCTATGGAGGCAATTGACTCGATATACTTCTGGCACAGGTTCCCAACGATCATAATCGGCGATGGCAAGGTCCATAACCCGCTTTAGCGATTAAGCGGATTAAAGGCATATTTTTTATGATGATTCAATAAACCAGTACCGTGTCTGAATCGGACAGTCTCTCTTGGTACATCAATATCTCCCCGATCAACCGTTACCTCCTCATCGATATCCTGAAGGCAGTTGGGTTCACGGTATCAGTCATCGTGGTGGTCCAGTTTCTACCCGTCTCTGAATACATCAAGGATTTCGCGGTGGATGTGGGCGTCCTAATACTGATCTTACGAGGCGTAGCCCTGGCATTGAAGCTCTTCACCTCCTTCACGGGCATCAGCATCGGGTTCATCCTCGACGAGACGGGGGCGACCATGATGGAGGACCACGAAGCCGGTGGTCTCAAGTACGTCGCGGAACAAGTGAGCACCAAGAGGTGGGACCCCATGAGAGCGGGCTCATTTAGAGCCTCCAAGATCAAGCCCAAGGTCCCGAGGATGGATTGGGGTCAGGTATCAGGCGTGACCGAGGACCCCAAGAGAAACATTGTGGTACTCAGGGGCAAACTCGGTGGAACCATCAAGCTGTTCTGCAGGGAGGACAATTACCATGAGGTGCTTGCTTATGTGAACCAGCGGGTAAACCTGGAGAGGTACGTCGGGTAAACGTGATGATTATCTGAGGGGAAGTCGCCTGATCAACAAGCCTGCCATTGAGGATGAATGTTCTAGAAATATTTTAAAAAAAAGAGGGTTTGTTCTAAGAGTCAAGGATGACTTTCTTTATCTTCTCGTATTCCTCGAAGGTTATCTCTCCCCTTGCCAGTCTCGCAGAGGCGATATCGAGGGGGTCATCTTGTCTCATTTGCCTGTAAGGTCTATAGGACCTGTAGCGCCAGTAACGCCTTGGCCTAAACCCGAAGAACCACGAGCCGCACCCGAATATCAGAAACACCCAGAACCACATGCCGCCCATGGGCCAGTATCCATACATCATTTTTCTTTACCGAGAATACATGAAAAGTAATCAATATGAACCTTGGTTGTAGCGTGTGTTTCAATAAATGAAACATATGTATCAGCCACCGTTTATGTCCAGTAGACTCCTAGGGTTGGCTCAGAGGTAAAACAATGAAATCAAGGACCTACACGACAGCACTGATCCTGGGTCTTGCCCTGGCACTGCTAATCAATTTCAGCCCCGTCCTTACTCACACTTACTGGGAGGGCGAGGCCGGGTGGATTTAATCTGGAGGGTTAATTAATCAACCTTGACCATGAACTTGAGTATCCCTAGTGCTACGAAGTTGACAACCACGGCGACGTTGAATATTGTTTGGAAGCCCATCATATCGGCCACATACCCAGCTGCAACAGGTGTTATTGCGCCGATGATGCTTCCCGGAAGGAAGAACAGGGCGTATCCCAGCCCCCTCTGCTTGCTAGGGGTGAGCTTCGCCATGATGGCGCTCCTTCCAGCCATGCCTAGGGTGTTTCCGAACCCATAAAGGACGTAGAGAGCCATGAACAAGTTGTTGTTTGGCGTCTGGAACGCTAGGGCAAGAACCGTGAACGCTCCCAGAAGTGAGATTTGAAGCCACTGCTTGTCCCCGTATTTTGAGGCAAGGTATCCGCCTATCGGGGCGGCTATGAGACCTGTCAACGTGTTTGTGCTCTGGAGGAACGTTGAAATTGTCAAGCTCATACCTCTGATGTCCTGGAGGTATAGGACAAGGAACGTGCCGATCATGCTGGTGGCGATCATCCTCGTCGCTTGATATGTGAGGAACATGACCAGGCTCCTAGTTAGGAACTTCTCGCCGTCACCCTTCACATGCTTCTTTTCCGCTTTCTCCACCTTGTCATCAGGAAGCCTCAGGACCATTATGATGCCAATTATCATGGGCGCAGCCAGGAAAAGGTAGACCTGTCTCCACTGCCATGCCAGCACCCCCATCAGTAGGCTCACCGATAGGGGTCCTATGGCGTGGCCCAGTGTTCCCCCTGCGCCGTGAAGCCCCAATGCCTTTGCCCTGTCCTCTGGCTTGAACATCTTGGTGGTGGCCGCGTAGCTAGCCGGGTGGTAGATGGACACGTTGATGTAGATCAGGCTGACCGCGATTATGAGTATCAATGGCGTGCTCGCGGTTCCCGCTAGAATCGCTCCCACAGTAGCGAACCCAAAGCTGATGAGTAGCATCTTCTTTGAGCCAAAATGGTCCGAAAGGAGTCCTACAGGGATCGCCAGTATGGCTGATGCCAGTGAGGGGATTGCTGCTATCAACCCGAGCTCCTGGAGGCTTAGATCGAACTCATTCCTGAGTTCGCTGAATATTGCGGTGTGTATTCCACCGAAGACGTGTGTAAGGGTATGAGAGACCGCCATTACTAGGAGCCCGTAGGAGAGAATTCCCTTCTTTCGTTTTTCAGTCTGCGTCAAAAATAAGTCCTCGAATGCACAGGTGGACGTTTCATCCGATTTAAACCCTGTCCGGTGACTGGTTCTCTTTATATCCAGTAAAGTATTGATTCAGTCCATGTACAGCTTCGTGGACCCATACAGGGATAACCAAACCGCGGAACAGGTTATCAAATACATCAAGCAATTGGCAGGTGATGCCAGGTACCGTATCATCCATATATGCGGGACCCACGAGGACGCTATCATGAAGAACGGCATCAGGAGCCTGCTGCCAAAGAATGTCGAGGTATTGATGGGCCCAGGGTGCCCCGTCTGCACCGTTGCCCCCAACAGGATCGATTACATGATCAAGCTTGCCGAGGAGGGCCACGTCGTGACGACGTTCGGGGATATGATGCGGGTACCTGCGGGGTTAGGAAGCCTAGCCGATGCCAAGGGCAGGGGCCACGATATTCGCATCGTCTACAGTATCCACGACGCCGCAAAGATGGCGGCTGAGATTGACAAGGAGGTGATACACTTCGGCGTCGGATTCGAGACCACGGCCCCAACCACCGCGAGTGAGATCCTGGCCAAGCCACCCGAGAACTTCAGCGTCTACAGCGCACACCTCACTATCCCCCCTGCTATGGAGGCTTTGTTAGCCATGGGCGTCACCGAGGTAGCCGGCTTCATCGACCCGGGTCATGTTAGCACCATAATCGGTGAGGTGGGCTACAAGCCAATTATGGAAAAGTACCCAATTCCACAGGTCATCGCTGGGTTTGAGCCCATCGATATACTGTTCAGCATCGCCTTGATTCTCAGGCAGATCAAGGAGGGAAGGACCGAGATAGAGAACACCTACCAGAGGGCCGTGAAGCCAGAGGGCAGTCCCAGGGCGCTCCAGCTCATGGCGACCGTGTTCGAGCTAGTGGACGCTCCATGGAGGGGAATAGGAGCGATACCCAAGTCCGGGTTAGGGATAAGAGACGAGTTCGAGGCCCATGACGCATCAAAAAAGTTCGATATCAAGTTGGAGACAAGCTACATCATGCCCGAGGGGTGTAAGTGCGGCGAGGTACTGCGTGCCATGATCTACCCGTGGGACTGCCCCCTGTTCAACAAGGGCTGTGATCCAGAGAACCCCATTGGCCCCTGCATGGTGAGCCAAGAGGGCAGCTGCTTCATCGCTGCACGGTACGGCGTCGATGAGATATGATTAAGGCTCGTATTCGCATCCAGGGGCGGGTCCAGGGAGTAGGTTACAGGGCCAATACCAAGCGCATGGCCAACAAGCTGAACCTCAGGGGATGGGTCAGGAACCTGAGGAACGGGGACGTCGAGTTACTGGTCGAGGGGCCTGAGGTCGAGGTGGACAGGCTTATCGTGTGGTGTCACAGGGGCCCCACAAGCGCCTATGTTTCAAAGGTGAGAGTTGAGAAAAGCAAGGCGACCTGCGAGTTCGACAGGTTCGCTGTGAAAAGGACTCTCTAGGTTTCCCTAGAGCTTCTTGGGCTTCCATCCAATCAGTGTTGCCTCGTTGGCGATCACCGACACAGCCGCCACCTAGTGCATGATGGCCCCGATTACAGTTCCGACCACCTCTTTTACTTTATTGCCTCGGCCTCGTCCTTTAACTCCCTGACCCTAGTAGAGGAGATCTTAAGTACGCTCCCAACACCCATCAGGTCGTCCAAGCTCACTATTCCCGCCGCTGAGAGCTTGTTTTTCTCGGGCTTCGTCAGTGACCTGATGATATGAATTGGGTAGGTCTTTGTCTTCCTGATCAAATGCTCCAATCCACCACCCTGTGGGGTCTTCCACCCAATATGCTGTATACCCACGCATTCCGCGTATCTTGTGGCATGGGACGTCAGTCGCGTGTTGCATATAAGTATCACGCTGTGAAAATCAAGATCGTTTTTTCCCTCGCGAAAGCCTTCCCTGATGTCATCAATTTTCGATTTCGCCGCAAGGGTGTGTATGAAAGGCGTCTTGATATGAGGTTTTGAGTGGTGCTTTATCTCGATATAATAGAGCTTTCCGTCCTTCTCGGCAACGCCGTCGATCTCATGGTTCACACAGTGCCCCGGAATTATGCGTTCATCCCTGACCTCATATCCCATTTTTCCGAGGAGCTGCTGGATGAACACCTCGAAATCGGGTTTGGATTTCATCTCACCCAGCGCAAACCTAAGGTCACGTTTCAGAACCTTGGTCTTTCTTGTTGACAACGACTCGACTAGTTTGTAGATCTCCTTCGTGGGTATGCCCTCGTAGAGGCTCCTCTCCACCTCATCCAAGATAAGTTCGGCTTCCTCGTCGCTCAACCCATACCTGTCAAGGGTTTTCCTGATCTTGGTCCGGTCAAATGGCTCGATCTTTCCTCCCCATTTGGTCACGTTTATGGAGCTCATTGGTGTGCGTCCAGTTTCTCGTTCCTAAGGAGCAATGCGTTGACTACCACGATTATCGAGCTCGCGGACATTATCAGTGCCCCCATCTCAGGTCGAAGGGTAATCCCCCAGGGCAACAGTACCCCCGCCGCGACCGGGATCGCGATGGCGTTGTACCCAGTGGCCCACATCAGGTTCTGCTTCATCTTTCTCATCGTGGCCTTGCTGAGCCGTATGAGCTTCAACACGTCCTCGGGCTCGCTTTTCATCAAAACGATGTCCGCTGACTCGATGGCTACGTCCGTCCCGGCTCCGATGGCGATACCGACGTCTGCCTGCAACAATGCGGGGCCGTCATTTATCCCGTCGCCAACCATCGCCACACGTTTCCCTGAATCCTGGAGCTTTCTAACCTGGTCTGCCTTGTCTTGTGGAAGGACCTCCGCGAGGTAGCCGTCCACTCCGGCCTGTTTAGCTATAGCAGCGGCCGTCCTCTCGTTGTCGCCTGTGATCATGATGATCTCCTTGCCCAGTTTGTGAAGCTCCATTATGGCTTGGATTGAGTTTGGTTTGAGCACGTCTGCGAAGGCCACGATTCCAACAACCTTGTTGTCTAGAGCCACGTAGGAGAGGGTCTTTGCCTCGTCGTAGAGATGGTTTCCTTTCTCTATCATCTCGTGGGAAATATCCAGTTTCTCCGTGTTCATCAACCGTAAGGTCCCTGCGGTTACGGTCTTCCCTTCCACCTCTCCCTTTACCCCGTGCCCAGCTATCGCCTTGAAGCCCGAGGGCTCGCTCAGTGACATTCCCTTATCTTTAGCGTGGCTGTTCAACGCCTGGCCTATGGGGTGCTCTGATAGGCTCTCAAGCGATGCGACATAGTAGAGTACCTCGTCCTCGCTCAGCCCCACTGCTACCACGTCGGTGACGCTGAATGCGCCGGTCGTCAATGTTCCTGTCTTGTCGAAGAGGATGGTATCGATGTTCTCCCCCACCTCAAGGGCGTCGGCGTTCTTGACCAGTATCCCGTTCTTCGCAGCCAATGTAGTGGAGATAGCGGTCACGGTTGGGATCGCCAGACCCAGGGCATGTGGGCATGCGATAACTGTGACGGTAACCGCCGTAGTGATGGCGAAAACCAAGCCAGCTGAGGCAATATAATTCCAGTAGATGAATGAGCCCAGCCCCACCGTGATCGCCACAATGGTCAGGTAGTGGGCTGCCCTGTCCGCGAGTTTCTGTACGGGCGGCTTCGAGCCCTGGACCTCCTCCATGAGCTTTATGATTTGGGCTAGCGCGGTCTCCTCCCCCGTCTTCTCGATTCGAATCTTGATGGCCCCAAGCCCGTTGATGGTCCCGCCTATAACCTCGTCTCCTTCCTCCCTGAGCACGGGCTTTGACTCTCCCGTAATCATGGACTCGTCGAGACTGGATTTTCCCTCAACGACGATCCCATCAATGGGGACTTTGTCGCCGGGGCGGATCAACAACGTGTCCCCGATCTTGACCTGGGCCGTTGGGACTTCGATTATCTCCCCGTCCTTGAACAGGTTAGCAGTTGGCGGGATCAGTTTGACAAGTTCCTGCAAGGCCCCCGTTGCCTTCCTTGTCATCCTCATCTCCATCCAGTGCCCGAACAACAGGAAGACGACAAGAGTGCTTATCTCCCAGTAAAAGTCCACGGTGTCGACGAGTATGAACGTGGTCGCGACGCTGAAGAGGTAGCCCGTGCTCACCGCTATGCTTACAAGTACCATCATACCGAGTACTCCTCTCTTGATGGACTCATACCCCCCCTTGAAGAACGGCCATCCCCCGTAGAAGGCGATGACCGTGGCGAGCCCGAATAGGACATAATCGTATCCGGGGAAATGTGGAATAGTGAAATTGAACCACTGCTGAATTGTTGGTGAAAGTATCAGAATTGGGCCGGTGATAATTAGACTCACGAAGAACCGTTTCCTAAAGTCCAGTTCCATCATGGCGTGGTGGTCTTGGTGTTTTCCTCCTTCCCCATGCTGGGTCATCTTTTTATGCTCTGAGTGGTCCATTTTTTTGTGTTCAGAAGGATCCATGCTCTTCCCTGATCCTTGGTCGTGATGAGCCAAATTATTTCATATATGCAAAGAGTCTGACCTATATTTAGTAATCGTGAAAATAAAACAATTCAATGGAAGGTATTTTAGATATATTTTATG
>JAUWLH010000256.1 GCA_030613835.1 Candidatus Bathyarchaeota archaeon
TGAGTATGTTGTACTCCTTCGTCATCGCTTGTCCCCTCCCACTATCGCTTGGAATGGACATATCTGCGAGCAAAGCCCGCAACCGTCGCACGTGGCCTCATCAATAACCATCTTGCCATCCAGAATGATCATTGATGGACAGCTCAGGTTCCTGACGCACAGCATGCACCCTGTGCATTTCTCGGGTTCAACGATGCTCGACTTACCCGTTAGCCGTTGCCTTCTCGCCACGAGCGCGCACGGCGCCCTTAGAATGATAGCTGATGGGCCTTCATGGCGTATTACTTCCTTGAATGCCTCTGTTGACTCTTCAAGGTTGAAAGGGTCCACTGTGACTATCTTCTCGATGCCGGAGGCCCTTATCATGTCCTCGATCTTGATGACGTTCACTGGCTTCTGCACGGCGTTGAGCCCAGTCGATGGGCTGGGTTGATGCCCGGTCATACCCGTTATCTGGTTGTCGAGCACCGCTATGACAATGTTCGTGTCGTTCCACGCCGCGTTCACCATGGGCGGCAGCCCAGCGTGGAAGAACGTGCTATCCCCTATGGTGGCTACCACGGGCTTCTCGTTCCCGGCGTACTTGAGGCCGATGGCCAGACCTATGCTGGCCCCCATGCTCACCTCAGTCCAGCAGCTGTTGAACGGTGGATGCATGCCGAGGATTGTGCAACCGATATCCCCGGTGACTATGACCTCGTCCTGGCTGTACCCGAGTTCCTTGATGGCTTGGTTAAGGGCCGTGTATGTGCCCCTGTGTGGGCAGCCCGAGCAGAAGGGCAGGCTCCTGCGTGGGGCGAGACTCGCGGCGTCCACTTGATGTCTTTCCAGCTCATCGTCTCGGGGCTGGTCTGCCCCCGTTAACCTGCTCACCGCCTTCTCCACCAGGTCGTAATCGTACTCGCCCACCCTTTGGAGTGTCCCGTCCTGTTTGCCAAGTACACTGATTTGTCGAGGGGAGTCCGCTATCATGGCCTTGACCCTAAGCTCGATGTACGGCTCAAGCTCCTCAAGCACCAGGAGGTGGTCAACCTGGTCGATGAGCTTCTTGATAAGAGTTGAGGGCAGCGGGTTTACCGCTCCCGCTTTCAAGGTAGCGACATCTATATCCGTGTTTGACAGGACATCCCTGAGGTAGTTCCATGAGACACCTGAAGCGATTACGCCATGGGTCTGACCCGGCTTGATCTCCAGTTGGCAGTGATCAGCCTCGATGCTTGGCTTCAATGCCTCTGTCTTGTTGTTGAGGTTCCTGTGCTGTGTCTTGCACCACACAGGTGATGCCCGTGTATAGACGCTGATATTCCTCTCCAAGTGTGGCTTTCTCTCCACTTCTTGGACCGCGCCGTACCTCACTGGGCTTTTCCCGTGGGCCACCCTTGACGTGGACCTCACGATGACAGGGACCCTCTCCCTTTCGCTGTACTCAAATGCGTTTACTATCGCGTCCTTCGTGTCTTGGCTGTCCGATACATCGATCATGGGCAGAAGACTCGCGGCTGCGAAGAGCCTGCTGTCCTGCTCCTCCATCCCTGCGTGCAGTCCGGGATCGTCGGCCACATAGATGACGAGCCCAGCGACTATGTCACCATACGCGACGCTGACGATGCTGTCGCTGGCGACGTTAATGCCCGCGCTCTTCATTGTGCATAGACACCGTGCTCCTCCATAGGCGACTCCCGTGGCGATATCAAAGGCCACCTTCTCGTTTACCGCCCACTCCACTTGCATACCCGTCTCGGCTGCTTGGCGTGCAAGGGTCTCAATTACCTCGGTTGATGGCGTGCCAGGGTAACCGATGGCCACGTGGACTCCAGCCTCGATGGCTCCTCGTGCCGCTGCCTCGTTACCCATTAAAAGATGATGTATACCTTCTTCTTTGATCAAATACAACTCACTCGTCCTGTTACCTGAATCGTTGTATGATTCCATACTTATGAAATAATAAAATGAGCGTTCAACTTGTTCTAGCTGTAAATAGTGGATAAAAAGGATGTGCGCCGCTCTTCTTCAGGTAGTTAACTCCGGTCCGCTCAACTCGGTTCATGAAAATGGAGCAGGAAATTTGTCCTGTCACCTCATTATACAAGTATTACGTGCGTAATACATGACTTGATAAATATTAGTTTACGGATGCCTGAGAAGATCCTTGAGAGCATCGATAAATTGGTTGATGACAGCCTTTACGCTAACAGGATGAGGCGTTCCGTGACGCCGCGAGGATGCTGTTGAGGAATCAAGTTGGCATGCTACCAGGTAAACGTCTCGAGGTATCAAAGGATGAGGTCTGGCAAGCCGTGACCGAGGACATTGACTTGCAGATAATTCGAAAATACTCCTATTTGATTTAGAATAAAAAGGTGCAGGAGGAGGGATTTTCTCACATATTTACTAGTAAAACGAGGAGCTCACCTGCTAATACTTGACTCTGTACCTTCTCTACAACATCAATAGTCAAGTTTACGATACCTCGCTCAACCCTGTCTAGGACACGGTACCAGACGCGTTTCCTCAAAGCAGCATACCGAACCGTTCTGAGGTAATTCTGAGATAAGATACTCAATGCATCGATAACTATCTCAATTCAGCTACTAGAGGTAATCACACAATATGAGTAATAATCAGATTGAATAGTATAAACACGATGTCGTATCGCAGCGTACGCTCTTATGAAGACGGTTTCTATTTTTTCCTATCCAGGTTTCTAATCAGAAGAACATTGAGATAATCCTGTAACTCTACAAAGGTAGTCGTTTCCTCATCTGTTTCTAATGAGGGAAGTGAATCATCATACCATGTTACTACTAAACCATTATCCAAAACCGAGACGTTTCTCGCTTTTTCTTTCCCCATAGCGCCCAATAAGATAACAGACTATATAAGTAAGCTAACCTCAA
>JAUWLH010000014.1 GCA_030613835.1 Candidatus Bathyarchaeota archaeon
CTGTAGCTAGTTAAGTGAGTCCGCTTGTTGATGCAAGCGAGTTGAACACATGGATGTGTGGTTGGTTTCTTGCTGGGTCGGGGTCTCGTTTTTTACCCTTAGTATATATGATCATTAAGAGGGTCTCCCCCAACCCCCCCACAAGGGACCTAGGTTTTAATGGTCACTTTTTCCCGTTCTGTATATAAAGGGTTACTAAATGTACGTTTAGGGAGGTTGGTCAGACTATCCACTGGAAACCAGATAAGGCTTAAACGGTTTCCTTTTCAAGAAAGAAGCACTAATAATGCCTGAACTCAATGATCACTATGGGACGCTTGGAATCCATCAATAGTAGGCAAGATCCTAAGGGGGGTACCCTAGAAAAACAGGCACAAATACAGTGAAAAAGACTTGGTAATGATCACAGCCTTGACCAGACAAATTAATGGGGATCTAGGATAAATGCTTGAATATGGTGGAGGGATTTTCTGGTTGTTTACCCTAGGGGAGTTAACCAGCGTTATTTTCGGGGTGATACAGCCTGTATCACCAGCAAACTCAGAACAAGGAAACAAAACAAGATTAGACCAATGAACCCATAATATCTGAGAACTACATCCACGTAAACACAGGTCATTTCGCATAATCTAGGCAAAACATTACTTGTTTAGATAAGTGATCACTGATCAGCACTGATCAGAGCTGATCACATTAATCACCAAACTACGATGCGTCGTTTAACTGATACCCCTAGCTATAAATTCCCATCCTAAACACCTCATCCAGACAAGCGCCACAAATTGGACACCATAGCGTAGTCTCAACATCATCAATATTATCATAATGACCACCGTCATACAACCAGACGGATCTACCAACCGAATACACACGAAGTAACTCTTATCCACATATAGGACACAGAGCAGACTCTTTCACCAGTCTTATCCGCCCAGTTTAATCATCTTCTTTTTTTTCGATGGTGTAGAGTTTGAGCCAGATGTCTAGCTTTGTTAGGTATTGTTCTGGTGTTAGTTGGTCTTGGTCTAGGAGGATTATTTCTCGTAGTTTTGGGTGTTTACGTAGGTTGGTGTTTGCCAATTCTTTGAGTCTCCGTATGTCTACGAGTTTGTCACTCATACGTATACTCCTCCAATGGTTTTTGTGGTAGGTAATAGTTTGTGGATTGTATTTTTTGTTGTTTAATATGATAGGTGTTATTATGAAGTGTTTTATTTAGATATTTTATGTTAGGTTGTTTGTAATGTAGAATGCTAGGAACTAGCAGTTGTAAGGTGTTTCTCATGTTTATCTTTGGGGTGTGGTGTTTATAGCTATTGTTATCTTGACAGATTTTTGATGCGTTATTGTTATGCGTGCGCTTTTTTGAAGGCAATAGAGGACGATAACGATCCACACCCACGGGGCATTGGGTCACATGATGACGACCCCGAATTCGATTTCAAAGAGTTGATTCCTCCCAAAATTCCAGAGAGCCTTTCACTTCAGTATAGAAACCCATTAAACTGGGGTAGAAGTTCAAAGGACACTGAAACCACGGTTTATGATTATGTAGACGGTGTAATGATTCCAAGACCAAAAGAAGAAAAAAAGAGGTCTTGGCCCAATATTGTGAGTACGGCATTTGATGAAGATGAAGAAAACGCTGGGGATGGGTACAAACCGATAGCCACGCGAGGGACTTTAATCACCCCTCAACCTGTCCCCACATTATTTTGAAAGTGAGTATAATCATTATATTATAATTTTCTTACAAATTTCATATCCCTAAATTCGATGTCTTGGAGGATTTCGCTCTTTGTTTCTTTTTTAATTATATTGAGAGATTGACACATTTTTTCCTCGGTAATTACAAAAGAACAATATGGAAAAAACGAGACGTGAAGAAAATCGCCTAAATAATTTTCCTCTGGGATCGCTTTTCGACTAATATATCTCTCAAAAGCAACCTGAGCCTGTAACCAAATCGATGGTATTTTTTCTACATCCAATGAATCTTGATTACCTACTCTTGTGTTCCATCTTTGTGGATATAAACTTAAGAATGTATTAGCAACCCAGAGAAGGGAAGTTTGCTGCGGGTCATTATATCCATTTTGAATGAATGTATTAATTATAGAAACTAATCTTTTTTTATCATTTTCATATTGAAAGTTAGCACTAATAATTTTCTTTTTTATTATTAATTCTTGAATGACTTCTTCGGGGTCAATGGTTTCAAAAAACTCAATTGATCTTTTTAATTTATCAGGATATGATAAAACCTCAGCTTCAGTTACTTTATCAACAGGTAAGGCAAGAATGTGAGGAATTTGGCTTATTATCTCATAGTATTTTTGATTTAAATTCGACTTTCTAACTAATTCCAAACATAAAAAATCAGACACAACTAATTTGTAATTATTCTGATTAACGAATTTAATAAACCGTTTAAGAAGCTCATCAGACTTTGATAATTCTATGATAATACAGGTATCTAAATAAAGTAAATTTGAGTTCCAACACATTTTCAATCAGAAAGGCGTAAATTACATATTTGAATTACGCGTGCGCGAAAATTATTATTGGAGAATCCTATTAAATAAACGCCGCGCAGAATTCACAAGTAGAATAAGCACACAGTAAACGATGGTGTTTACATAATGGTTACCCCTATTTGCAATTATCCAGAGGAGTGTTATCTAGGAGACATTTGTCCTCGATCAGGTTGTGGTTTAGAAGGTTTTTTTTAAATAAAACACAAGAACAGCTCAAACGACAAAGAGCCAAAGATGACAGAAAACTCATTAAACAATTTCAAGAAAAATACATATGAGCATGGAATAAGAATAGCAACTCTAGAGCCCGTGGTGCTGCTACAGGAAGAGCATTAGAAGAATGGATTGTAGAACTTCTCAATAAAAATCAAATTTATAGTGAAAAAGGTAATGTTGAATTCAAATTCGGGAACTTCAAGGTAGACATAATAATTCCCAATAAAAAATCACCAACAACCCCCACAAGTATCTTTAACTGGAGGATCGTTTCTGTCCTTCCTATAGACTCAATGCTTATACCCCATAGCTTCTCTGACATAACTCCATTTCCACTTGTAATATTTCACTATCTGGTCTATGTCATCCCAAATATCAGAGGGTTTATCGTAACTAAGATAATACGGTTCAAGGCTGTAGAATACATAGTAATCATTAATCCCCGTAGCCTCACATTCTGAATCGTCACCGCTTAAAACGTGTATGCCCCAATCTGCATACAGGATAGGTTGAGCCTTCAAAAATTCGTCTAATAGTTCAGGCCTTAAATCATCATAGTCAACATAATTAGCCATATCGTTTAAGCTACCCAACAATCCCTGAATCCTAAGATTAGGACAATGAAATGATATATACGGGCTATCAAATACAGGGTTATCATCGTGACCCTGACAACTCCCTATAGTTCTAACTTCAGGGAGAGAGTTTAACAGGTCATACAGGGGTTTTATCCTTTCATCTATGTATGGTTCATTACTCAAAACCTGATCAACTCCTGCCATCCATTAAAATTGAAAAGATCAGTATCACACTTTACCCCTATAATGGTTAATCTGTCAAACGCCGCAACAACTAGTTTAGAGGTTATGTCTTTTCTTTTCATCAAATATGCTTCAGTTTTTACCTGTTTGTTGAGTTGGCTGAACTTTGTCGCAGCCCGGGAGAATGGGGTCAGCTTTAATGGGGTAACTGTTTCATCATCGTCAAATCTCCAATAATGGCCATTTTTACATGTTATGACTCTGGGGTTCTCGCTGAATTGTCTGGTATCTGTGCAGCAACACCAAATACACCGATCCTTGTCTTGTCCGATCATTATGTTTTTCCTTCCTTGTCCTCTATGCGTGATAGCGAGATCCAGACCATCATTTTAACCAGGTACTCGTCAACAGGGATGTGGTCATCTTCGAGTAGAATCAGTTCACATAGTTTCGAGTCCACGCTGAGGCTACGAGCCCATTGCTTAAGGCCTCTGATGTCCACAGTTTTATATTGTACAATCATAGAATGATCCTCGACCAGATGTTTTTTAGGAAACGAGAAATTAAATTAAAGATAATATGATACGCATGTTTAATGTTTAAAGAAATTGGATGTTTTATAATATATATGTTATTTTCTTCACGGATAGGAGCTATCCTAAGAGGTGCGTTCCTCATGTATAACTCTGGTGGACAGCCTTTATAGCTATTCCTGTAAGGTCATAGTTTTGGTGTTTTATATCCCATCTTTTTGATGCCTTCATCTCAAAAAAGACTGTATATTGTAACTAATGAGTCATCAATATTGCTCTACAGTGCACACGTTAAGAGAGTTTTATTATGGCTTTCTCATCACTCAACTTGGCGACAAAATCCCATCCCTTACCGATAAACATCTCCACATCCTCAACCCCAACAACCCGCTGACTGTTCCCATTATTGATAACAGATCCCACCAGCTTCCGACGCACCATCTCCTGGAACTCCTTATCACCCATACCAAGATCCAGTTCATCAATCTCATCACCATCAAAACCAGCCACCAGAAGCAACTGTCGGCGTAACGCGTTCTGCAGCCGGTCCTCAGACACACCTGCCTTACTTGTTTCCAGGTACTCAAGGCTTCGCCTGTATGCCTCCCTCATATCTTCAATAACAGACTCGGGAAGCCTACCCTTGTTCGTAGTGTAACGTGCCTCCATGTTACCCTTATGCCCCATGAAAAACTGCCTATAAGCATGAGCAATCTTACCGTTATTCTCAGCCACCAACAACTGAGTATCAAAATAGGCCCTGAGCACATATGGGCGCCACTTGTACTTAGGCCGCATAGCAGACCGGATCTCCTTGGTCAAAGTCTTCCTTGTAATATGTCGGTCTTCTCGTTCACCGTCTCTGAAACCAGTGTCTCCATAGCCTTTCCTATATGCAATCAAAGCAGACCTTGGGGTCAATTCTTCGCCTTGTGCGATCCTCTTCTCCAAGTATGCCTTGATGTATTCGCATCCTTCGGGCCCCAGGAATGTGAGGTATTTTTGTTTGGTTTTGCTTAACTCGTGCCGTACATTGATCCTGGTTGGGGTTTTAGTGAAGGAGACTTCTTTGTTGTTGATTTCTAGTTCGGGAAAGTCTCTTAGTTCTAAGCCGTCTGTTCCTGTACTGTTTCCCAGCACCTTTGGTCTTAGGCCGCTGAACGCCATTAGGCTGATTGAGCATTTGCCTCTTTCTTTGGCGTAGTTGAGTATTTGTGTTAGTTCTTGTTTGGTGGGTACTCGTTCGTCTTCTATTGTTGGTGTTCTGGATGTGTTTCCTGTTTTTATTTTTCTTATTAGGATGATGTCGTTGAATCTTAGCCAGCTTTTTACGCATTTTATGTATCCTGCGATGTAGCTTGGTGCTTTTCCCTGGTTTTGAAGTTCTGTTACGAAGTCAAATAAACGGTCTTCAAATTCGCGGCGATTGTTCTTGGCTGCCTTAACCATTTCAGTTGGGGATAACTCAACTAGTTTGCTGAATCTGTAGAGTGTTCGTGCATTTACCTGGGCGGTAATCAGGCTTCCGCGGGCGAGGTTTTCATGCCATCTGCGAAAGTCTGGGTTTTCTTCCAAGAGGCGTTTCCATTGGGCTGTTCGAGGCAAATAAGGGCACCATTTTAACCTTAACACAGGGATAATAAATACCTTTTGGATAAAATATTTGGCGAGCCCGGGGGGATTCGAACCCTCGGCCCCAGGCTTAGGAGGCCTGTGCTCTATCCAAGCTGAGCTACGGGCTCGCGCGCCTTCTTGTACGTATAACCTGATTTAAAAATACTCCTCATAATTCTCTTAATCATCAATTTATATTAACTGCATTCCACGAGAAAAACAGGAACTGTTTGATACAAACCAGCATCCGTGAGGCCCGTAATCTTGTTTCACAGGGTACAAGATTTCATTGTACCAGACATATGAGACGTTATTATAATATCCGTGTCAAAATTCCATTAGATTCGGGTCGAAAAGGTTCACGACTTGCCTCCCACGCGTAACCTAACTGTGATATATATTGTAGATACCATATAGAATTGCCCGAGTGGGAGCGGAAACCCGCCAAAGAAGCGAAAGGCAGGAACCCGCTGAAACGAAGGAGATGGGCTTCAAAAGATTCACGGGCTTGGGCTCGCGAAAAACTGCATCTCCAAGTGAGAACACTTGGGCAATTTGCATTTTGGAGAAATTTTCCATCAAAAAGGGATTAGAGGACCCTCTTCATGACATCTAGGAGCCTGTCAATCTCATCATAGGTGTTGAAGAAGTGGCAGGAGACGCGGATGCCGCCCACACCCGCCGCGTAGCGGTGGGCTATGATTATATTCTCCTTTTTCAGGGCATCGTATACCTCCTGGTTCTTCTCAAAGCTGCCCGTGTTGTAGGTCACCAGGGCTCCTCTCTCGCTTGGCTCGTCCGGCGTGTTCACCTTCACCGGGTACTCCTTCAGACCATCGATGAGGTACTGGCTGAGCTCGGAGGTTCTCCGCTCAATTTTACCTACCCCCAGCTCATTGAAGAACGAGAGAGAGGCATGGTAGCCCCACGTGAACTCGTCGCTGACGCAACCCCTGTAATGCTTTCTTGCGTCACCGTAGAGAGGCTTCAGGTAGCTGGAGTGGTTGTCATGATCGGGCTTCTCCCAAGGGGCGCCGTCAGCGAACGCCTCCTCGACGTTCCCGTAATTACGATACGAGGGCTCGAAATCATCCCAGATGCCCTCCCTGATGTAGAAGACACCAGTCATGGCAGGACAGCACATCCATTTCTCGCTGCCAGCCGTGTAGAAATCGACGCCCGAGTCGTGGAGGTCTATCTTCACTGGACCCATGGCCTGGTAACTATCGTCCACCAGGTAGGCACCGTGGTCGTGGGCTATGCCGCTCAGGGCCTTCATATCGTACCTGAGACCGCTGGTCCACTCCACCCTGCTGATGGAAACTGCCCTCGTCCTGTCATCAACCGCCTTCTCAAAGTCCTCGGTGGAGATGATGCCGTCCTGGTGAGTGATCCTCCTGATCTCCACTCCCATCTCCCTGTATGGGAACCAGACGAAGACGTTTGAAGGGTACCCGAGATCCGTCACGACTATGTTGTCACCCCTCTCCAGTGGCATTATGCTGGAGACCATGTTGAGCCCCTGGCTGACCCTGTTCACAAGGCAGAGCTCCTCAGGCTTGCACGAGAGCATCTTTGCCGCCTCTCCGAGGGCATCAGGAGGAGCGACGTCCTCCTCGTTGGTCCTATAACCCCACCACTCATCAGTTGCATCCTTAACGCGCTTCATGGTGGGCCCGTGAGCCGCGCTGTTCATGTAGGAAAGCTTGGAGAGGACGGGAAACTCCGCCCTGATCTTTTCGATGTTACCAGAAATATCCATACACATCCAATGCACGATACAGTATTTTTCAGTTACCAGTTAACCCAGCCTGTTTCATATACTCACAGGACGGTATCATCCCCATGGTAAGGAAGATAGAACTGGAATGGCCCAGTGAAAAAGTCAAGGTCGTTGCCACCCTCCTTGAGGAAGAGGAGCCCGAGCTCTGCGACCTCCTGTGGGGGAACTTGGAGGAGCCCTTGAAGCTGTTCTGCAGACACCCCGTCAGCACGGGGGAGGAGTTCAGCGCGGCGGCGAGGCCGCCGAGACACCCAGTGAAAACAGGGTCCGTGATGGGCAGGGTCAAGCGGATGTTCAGCGAGATTGAGCCCGGTAGCATCAATTACAGTGTCCACGGCGGCTATGGCGGCCTGAGTTGCTACTACGGCCCATGCACCGAGCCAATCACGGTGAGCGGGGCAGTAGTGGGAAAGGTCAGCGAGGATCAGATGCCTGACCTCATAAGGGCTGGGAGGGCGGTGTGGAACGCCTACTACATGCTACATGAACCAATTCTCATGTATGCCAGGAGGCACGAGAAATGAGCTGGGTACAAGTCAAAGACATGATCGAGGACGAGATCGACCGCATCTTCTGGGACGAGCCCGAGGAGATCACCATGTGCAAAAAGGGCATCTTCCCCAGCGGGGCAAGCGTCGGCGGTCAGGTGTTGGGCAACCTGGTCTTCCTCATAGCGGACACACAGGCCATGGGCTGGAAGTGCGCCAAGCCCGCGGTATCATCCGCCATCAAAGACCCAGACCTCGGTCTTGAGGTGTGTAAGAAGATATGGAGGTACAGCACCCTCCACATCGCGAAGATGCTAGGGAATGAGGCTCCTCCCGGGTGCCCCGCACCGTGGCTAAACGTACCAAACCTCTACAAGTTCAGCACGGCCATCGACAGGGTGCTCCCCGAGGTCAAGACCAAGAACGAGCTTGAGGACCTGCTTTGGAGCTGGTTCAACTATGTTGACTGCCTCAATAGGTGGTTCTTTCTGGTCTTCCCGTGGCACTTGGGTAAGGAGTTCCAGATAGTGAGGCCTAAGGACATCGCCGAGCTGGACAGGCTCAGTAAGCACTGGGAGTAGGGCACACGAGCCTGCCCAAACATTTTTTCCATTATTACACCTTCTACTTTGCCATGTCGAACGAAGTTAGGTCACACACCGCTCTACACATCATCAAGGGGGCCATCGTTAAGGTCCTTGGCGAGGACGCCAAGTGGAGCACCAGCGCAAGCGCGAAGGGTTTGCACGGCAGGATCGCCGTGGAGTTCAACAGGAAGCCAACGGAGGAGGAGATAACGGAGATCGGCATACGTGCAAACGAGAAGATCCAGGAGGACGCCGAGATAGAGGTATACGAAATGAGCAGGGGCGACGCCGAGGCACGGTGGGGGAACCTGATATACGACAAGTGGCCGCTACCAGACCACATCCAGCGGGTAAAAGTGTTCCACCTTCCCGGCTGGAACGTGAATTGCTGCGGTAACGAGCACACAGAGAGGACCGGCACAGTGGGATCGATAAAAATTACCAAGACAAGGTATCGTAAAAGCAAAGGTGTGCTAGAATTCAGCTATGATATAGAGGATTAGAGGTTGGAGCTCTTTGCGCGCTTTGGCCTGAGGTTCTTGCTACGGCATTTCCTGCACTTTGTAGCCTTGGGGGGATTGGTTGCTCCGCAGCTCCTACATACTGTCTTATTTATCCTGTGGCTTCTAGCGATCTCGATCTTAACTGGGTCTCTTAGTGACATTGTTTACCCCTGAGCTTTGAAGGAATACAATGTACCTCTATTTAGATATTCCTTAATGGGGTTTGCATCACGTAACCTGTAATAACGATAAAAAAATATTTGAGGGCTATGGCTTGTAGGCCACGGCCTCCATCTCTATGAGGAAGCCAGGGACCACTAGGCCCGCGACGCAGGTGGCCCTGGCCGGGAGGTCTCCCTTGAAGTAGCTCCTGTAGACATCGTTCATCTTGGACCACTCGGCCTGCTCACCTATATATATGGTGACCTTGACTATGTCGTCTAGGGTTGCGTCGAGGTTGGAGAGGGTTCTGATCATCTGCCTCATTATCTGGTGGGTTTGTCCCTCGATGGTGGTTAGGGTGTTTCCGTCGTCGTCCTTGAGGGCCGCGGTGCCGCTCAGGAATATAAAGTCGCCCGCCTTGACGGCGCTGCAGAAGGGTAGGTGCTCCATCCCGGGAGTCGTGTATACCTGTTTGCTCATGGGTGAATGGCGCATCGTGGATTGAAAAAACTGTTGAACGGTGTCACCGAATGGTTTGGTTACATTAATGTAACAAGGTTTGACAGGGATGTCACAAACTCTTCTTATCCTTTGGCGAGAAGCCTACACGAGCACGCGAGACGGGACTTGGATGATAGGGTCCTAAAAAGCTCCCAAGGGCTCATAACTATTTCCGAATAATCATCACTTATATCGAGTACTAGTGAGTGAAAATTTAGGAAGAAATAGTTAGAACAGGATACTGAGACAGGTTAGTGCCCCGTCGCATTTCTGTATCTCAGATACGTCCATGCTGATGACATCGAAACCAGCCTCTTTTACCATCAGCTGCGCTGTATTATAGCCTGCAGCCATGAGAATGGTATCGCCCACAGCTAGAGTATCGGCGGCGTACTCGTCCTCTGAGGGGGGAATCAGTATACTGTACCCCTCAAGCGCTGGATGGTTAGCGTACTTGTCAGTAGCAATCATGATGCCCTTGCCCAGGTACGTCACGTAGCTCTTCAGATGCATTATCGTGGGATCAAATACTGTAGCAACAGGAACATCCAGCCAATCCTTCATCTGTGTCACGCCTTCAAGGTTTGTGCGAAGGCTTATCCCGCTGATGAGCTTACCCTCGGTGTGGACCACGTCCCCGCCCTCGATGGTGGCCGGCTCTTCGGCCCACTTTATTGGCATGATCTCCTCAAGAACCGCTGCAACACCTGTTTGCTCGCCGCGCCTCGACTCCTTGGCCATCCTACAAATCAACGCCTTGCCGTTCTCGACAACCGCGTTGTCCTCCACGAAACAGCTGTCGGGGTGCTCATCATCACGAGGGACATGTATCACCTCAAGCCCAAGTTCTGATAGAGTCTCGCAGTACTTTGCGTGCTGCTCCCTAGCCTTCTTTAGACTCACGGTGTGATGGAGAGGATGATCTGAGAGACAGCTTGTGTATAGGTTACCAGGCGTTCTGACAATAGCGTGTTTGGGATCCATAGAAATTGAGAGGCGCCAGTCCCGTAAAAAGTGTTGGGAATAAGTTTAATTTCATCCACAAGAGATTCACAACGATATCAATGGTAGACTTGTACGATACACTTCAATACTTTATGCAGGCACCAAGCGTGACTGGATTCGAGCAGCAGCGCAGGGAGCGCATCATCGAGGTATTCAGCAAGTACTGTGACACGGTAAGCGTTGACGTGATGGGCAACGTGATAGGAACACTCGGAGATGGTGATAGGGACGTGATGTTGGCTG
The DNA here is from genome assembly GCA_030613835.1 of Candidatus Bathyarchaeota archaeon. Lineage (GTDB taxonomy): Archaea > Thermoproteota > Bathyarchaeia > TCS64 > TCS64 > RBG-16-57-9. The sequence continues at coordinate 10,934 of JAUWLH010000014.1, forward strand.
GTCACTACGACCAGCTGGGATTCATGATCACCCACGTTCAGGACAACGGGTTCGCCAGTTTCACACAGGTAGGTGGCTGGGACAAGAGGGTCGTCTACGGAACCCGGGTCAAGGTCTGGGTAGGTGACGGCCCAGAGGACTATATAATTGGGGCGGTTGCGGTAAAGGCGGCGCACCTGACAGATACTAAAGAGAGGGACAAGAGTCCCGAGTTGAAGGACATGCTTCTTGATCTTGGAGTGGACTCCAAGGAGGAAGCGGTAAAACTAGGCGTCAAGTCGGGAACCGTCTGCACACCATACCTAGACGTGACACGCCTCGGTACCATTGACTCCGACAAGATCGTCGGACCAGCGTTCGACGATGTATGTTGCGTCGCGGGGCTCGTAAGGACCATGGAGTTACTCAAGGAGAATCCGCCGAAGAACATCAAGGTCCACTTCGTGGCTACGGTCCAGGAGGAGATCGGGCTGAGGGGAGCAACCATCGCGTCATACAACATCAAGCCTTGGGCCGCGATAGCCACCGACGTAACACACGCGGTGGCTCCAGGCGTCAAGGAAAACAGGGTTGCAGGGATAGAGATCGGAAAGGGGCCAGTCGTGGCCCTTGGTGGCAACTTTACCAGGGCTCTGTGGGAGATGATGGAGTCAGAGGCCGAGAAGAAAGGCGTGCCATGCCAGAGGCAAGGGGTGCCATCAAGGAGCGGAACCGATGCCTGGGCGATCCAGATCGAGCGCGGCGGCACCATCTGCGGGTTAATTAGCATGCCCAACAGGTACATGCATAGCCCGAACGAGGTCATCAGTCTCTCAGACCTAGAGAACCTGGGCAAGCTCATAGCTTTCACGGTTCAGGCACTGGGAGAGAGTGACCTTCAGCATACCGTCGAGGTTTTCCGACGGTAAAAACCACCCCTTTCCTTATTGACGGGAACGCCATCCAATAACAGTAAACTACCACCAAAACAAGGAAAACCAACCGAATCCTGCTAGGAATCCTCCCATAAAATATGGAACTCGTCTCAGCTTTCGCATGGCTCATTTCTGCCGGCGCACGCGTTTTAATACAGTGACTGGAATAAGACATCAGTGAAATATTTTGAAAGCATCTAAGATCATTGGCCTGATCATAACCATCATCCAGCTCACTGGGACGGTGGCCATGGTGCTAGGCATGTACACAATGGTAAGCGTCTTCTCCACAGCGATACCGCAGGGGGATGGAGAGATAGATATACAGATGGGGGACCCGATCGTTATTCCATTCTCAATCGCCCCCAGCAACCCGGGATACCTTGACGCAAAGCTCATCATATCCCTTAGCCTTGTGGTTGACGGGGATCAAGAAATAGCCAGCGACTCCGCGGAGCTCGTGATACTCGCCCAGTCCAGGATCCCTGTGGACCTTGAGCTCTCGCTGTCAAAGGCAACTGCGCAAAAGTATCTCGTGGAGGGAGCCGATGTGGAGTGGGTGATCGATATGCAGGTGACAACCCTGTGTGACCTTATCAGTTTTAGTAACACAATGACGATGTCAGGAGGCGCCCAGTAATAGCAAAGAATACTATTGGAGCGATAATCTCGGCGTTGATAACCTTGGTGATATTCGTGGGCATCCCATACATCGCACCTAACTACCTGAGCCCAGAAACCATGGCTATGACCGCGGACTACGGCTTCGACCTGCCGTCCCTGTTCAACCAGATGATGATGATAGGAGCGGTATCAGCTGCGCTGACCTTGGTAAAGGTATTCGTTGACGAAACGAGCATAATTTCGCTGCTTGTGACTATCGTCCAGAACCTGTCGTCACTGATCTTCATGGTAGTCCTGCTTGGGGCTGGAAACATCATGAGCATGGGCCTCACGGAGTTTACAATCGAGCAGGTAGGCGTGACCAGCATCATAAGGATGGACCTGAGGGTGTTCATCTACTTCACCTTCGGAACCATCGGGTTGAAGGTGATCCAGTCTTACCTGGAGTGGACCGAGGTCAGGAGGGATGCAGCCCCACCCGGCAGGATCCCCGCCTAATCCCTTTTCTATAACATACCCCATGTTTTCACTCTATGACTATCAAGGTAGCCATAAGCGGCATCCCAAGAGGATACCAGTTCCCGAAAAGTGACCTCAACTGGCTCCAGGACAAGCACAAGGAGCAGATCAAGGCGATAAGCCCCGAGATCGAGCTGATAGAGATTCCCCCAGACAAGGTCATAGACGTTGACGGCATCGAGGTGGTCCTCGCTGAGGGAGGGAACAAAACCCACTACCACGGCGAGCTGGACTGGGAGGACTACCAAAAGTTCTTCATCCCTAGTCTGAAATGGGTGCAGCTTTGCAGCACCGGGTTCAGCGACAACATTACACCACAGGTGCTTGATGGGTCCGTCACGCTCACAAACGCTCCCGGTCTCCACACGTATCCAATCGCAGAGGCCGTCATCACAGCTATGCTAGATCACGCAAAACTCCTAAAACAGAGGAGGATAGACCAGAAAAAGCATCTCTGGAGCCAGCTCAAGTGTGATGAGTTGTACAACAGGACGGTCCTCATCATCGGACTGGGAAACATCGGTAAGAGAACTGCGGTCCTTTGTAAGGCGTTTGACATGAGGGTCATAGGGACGAAGAGAAGAGTCGAGGACGTACCCAACGTGGACAAGGTGTTCCCGGCATCGGAGCTGATCAATTATATCCCTGAAGCCGACTATGTTGTGGTCGCTGCCCCTCTGACGCCCGAGACTAGGGGGATGATGGGCAAGTCAGAGTTCAGGGCAATGAAGCCAACGGGGTATTTTATAAACATCGGAAGGGGGGCGGTGACCGATGAGACATCTCTAATCAAGGCATTAGAGGAGAATTGGTTCTCCGGCGCTTACCTTGACGCCCTTGAAGTTGAGCCATTACCTGATGATCACGCTTTCTGGGATATGGAAAACGTGCTGCTGATCCCCCACGACAGCCACAGCAGCCCATACATCGGTGACAGGATAGTGAACCAGTTCTGCGCCAACCTGAAACGTTACGTAAGGGGAGAGAAACTTTACAACATATGTGACCCGGAGAAAGGGTACTAGGGAATCAGCCGACGATCATGGTCAGTGTCGCATTGATATCCCCGAGCCTCCTAATCTTGGTGTTGATGATATCCTTCAACGTGCTCATGGACTCAGCCTCAACGAACACGATAATATCGTAGATCCCGTAGAGACCACGGACCTCTGTGACGCCCTCTATAGCATTGAGGGAATCAGCTATCCCCTCGGCATCTGGTTTCATGTTAATGAGTACAATGGCCATCTCTTTCGACATAACGCAATAGAACCATCAACTACTATTTGAAATATTAACCATCATTAAACGATGAGTTCAAAGGATACCCCACCCTTTTTTAGTGACGCATCTAAGTTAAATAAAAATCCGGAGACCACACGATGACAGTTCTATCGATAATACACGGCGACGACGCGGACGGCATCACATGCGGCGCCTTCCTTAAGAGAATCAAGGGTGGCGAGGTTTACCTGGCTAACTATGACAACCTGATGAATGCCCTTCAGAGCGTCAAACCCCCTGTTGATATGCTCTACATATGCGACCTGAACATCAGGGACGCTCTTGAGCCGGAACTTTTGAGGATAAGGGAGTTCGCAAACATCCATATCATTGATCACCACCAGATGGGCCCCGAGTTCATGGAACGCCTCAAGAAGAGGGGGATAACGATTAGACTTGAGACTCAGGACTGCGCTTCCGTGCTGGTCTACGATACCTTCAAGGATCAACTGGGACAGGAGGGAAAACGGCTCGCGGCCTACGCGGCCATCTCGGATATGTTCGAGAACGGACCCCTAGGGAGCCAGGTCCTAGCAAAGCTGGACAGGAAGTTCGCCCAGCACGAGGCACAGTTGCTGACACACGCCCTTAGCTCTGACCAGACCATGGACTTCAAGCGCCTAGTCCTTGAGGAGCTGATCAAGTACAGCTACCCCCACAGGATACCGGGACTGGTCGAGAAGGCAATCCAGTGCCTTGAGGAGATGACTCAGATGAAGGAACTGATCCCAGAGAACGCGGAGGTGAAGGGAAGGATAGCTTTCATGGAGTCCATTAATGATTACAGCACGGGGGGTATCTCGAACCTCCTGATAGACACCTTAGGTACGGATGTTGGCATCAGCTACAAGGCCAACGGCGAGTACTACAACCTGAGCCTCAGGGGAGAGAAGATGCTTGAGGAACATCTGGGTGATATGTGCAAGGAGATCGCTGGGGAATATGGTGGCTTTGGAGGAGGACACAAGAGAGCCTGCGGCATGAAGATACCGAAGGAGCACCTACAGGCAGTTCTTGACGAATTCGATGCCCGCCTGAACTAGGATTTCATTCTTTTACGCCACTCAATCTTTCGTCGCTCTATCTTGATCTTCGCGGAGAGGCTTTGGAGCCTCTCGGGATCGAAGGGGACATACTTGATCTCAACAGTATCGGGGTTGAACAGCTCCTTGTTTGTGCAGATGGTCACTCTGCACTCCCTTACGCCATTTTCTATACCCTGACATTCTAACGCGTTCAGAGCCCTTGCCAGCCGCACCAGCCTGTCCCTGGCGAATGGGTCATCCAAGCCGTAGCTCTCGATCCTTTTGTAGTTGATCTCCCTCTCCCTGCCTGTGTCAGAGTAAACAGTGTACTTCTCTCCCTCCCATTTCTGGGTTATCGGGTAGAAGAACCTCTGGTAGACACGTAGGTTGATTCGCTGTCCCTCGGATACTATGTTCAAGCCCTTAGTCAAGTCTACTCCAGCCGGGTACTCATATGGTCAGTGGTAAATAGATAATAAACTTGTTTCGACACCTTGATCTAGAAGAGGGCCCTGAGGGACTCGTACGCGGCCTCGGGGTCACCGCTCTTCATGATATACGAGCCAGACGCGATCTGGTTTGCACCAGCATCGACGGCAGCCCCCATGGTCCTGTCGTTCATGCCTCCGTCAACCTCGATGGTTATGGTTTCCGACTTTGCTCTGATCTCCCTGACCTTCTCAAGCTGTTCCGGTAGGAACTTTGCTCCGTACTGACCTGGGTGAACCGACATAATGAGCACCCCATCGAGCTTGTCCAGGTACGGTTCCAGCACACTGACCGGGGTTTCTGGGTTCAAGGCTATGAAAAGCTTGACCTTTTTCTCACGGGCAGCCTCGATGGCCTCGCTGATTTCGTCAAGGGTTTCGGCGTGGAGCACAACTGTATCAACCTCATCTGGGGTATCAATCAGCCTCTGGATCGGGTCAACTGCCATTACATGGAACTGGTATCGGGGTCCTTTCCGCAGTCTCATGGGGAAGTCGAGTGATGATGCTTGGACTAGCTTTCCATCCATCAGATCCAGCATAATGTTCCCGGCGAAATCCTTGACTCGGTCAAGCATCTCGTCCAGTTCCGCTTGGTCAGATGCTATAATTGCGGGTAGTACCTCTTTGTTTAGGGCCGCCATTTCTGGT
>JAUWLH010000116.1 GCA_030613835.1 Candidatus Bathyarchaeota archaeon
CATAGATTATTTTATACACTGTTAGCTACCAGTAAACTACACAGGAGAATGTGAAAATGATTTCATATGCTTGTAAAGATTTAGGCGTAGACTGTGATTGGTCTGCGTCAGCCGAAACCGAGGAAGAACTGTGGAGTAAGATTCGTGTACACGCTATTGAGGCACATAATGAGAAACCTGATGAATACGACGCTGAGACTATAGCTTTGGTTGAAGGCGCATTCAAACACTCCTAACCTTATTTCATTTTTTTATCGATGGTTTTATCCTCACATCCCATTACTGTTACTTTTAGTAAAAGGTGGCGGGTCTGGTGGGATTCGAACCCACGGCCAATGGCTTAAGAGGCCACCGCTCTGGCCTTGCTGAGCTACAGACCCGTACGCTCTACTCCATATTGCAAACCTTGTTAAAAATGTTTCACCGAGGTGAGACAACCATAAATAACAGCGTTTGATACAGGTTATGAGACAATTATGGTAAAGTTAGAGGGATTTGATTTCCCGGACGACATGTACTTCCACAAGGACCACATGTGGATCAGGGTTGAGGGGGACAAGGTGAGGACAGGTTACAACGCATGGGCCGCCGATGCCGCAGGCAAGCTGGTTTCCATAAAGACCAGGCCCGCAGGGAAGAAGGTGAAGGCAGGAAAGACGCTGGGAAGCGTTGAGTCAGGAAAGTGGGTTGGGAGCCTCAAGGTGCCCGTCTCGGGGACCATCGCGGAGATCAACCCGGCTTTGAAGGGCAACCCCAACATCATCAACGATTCTCCATATGATGATGGATGGGTTGCGCTCATCGAGCCCAGCGACCTTGACGCAGACCTAGCCCCGCTCATAAAGGGGGATGACTCTGCTGCCCTTGAGGCTTGGTTAAAGGAAGAGAAAGCCAAGACCGAGTAACCGGGGCTCATTTTATCCACCCCGGATATACTCTAGATACATGTCCCGCCCAGTTCTTAGAGATCAACTCTGGGGAATCGTGAGGATGGCTCGTCCACTCATCCTTCTATCTACTTTTTCCAGCTGGTTCCTCGGGGTGGCCATCGCTTACGGGTCTGGGTACGCGTTCAGTTGGATCTCTTTCGCTTCTGGGTTGATTGTGCTGCTACTGGTCTCCTCATCCATCCACCTTGTGAACGAGTATGCTGACTACGAGACCGATGCTCTAACAAGAAGAACGGCGTACAGTGGAGGTAGTGGTGTCCTCCCTTCGGGGCTTGTCCCAAGGATCTGGGCAATGAACGTGGCTATCATTTTGGCGGTCTCAGGTTTACTTTTTCAGGGCGCAGCAATCTTGGTTGGCCTCCATCCACCTGAGGCGCTGGTTATCGCGCTTGTGGGTACGGCAGGGGGCTGGGTCTATTCACTCCCACCTAGGCTCGCGTGGAGGGGGCTCGGCGAAATTTGGAACACGCTTATGGGGGCCTGGCTTCTGCCGTATTTCGGCTTCGTCCAGTTGAGCCGCTCGTTAGCACCTTGGGTTCTGGTGGCGATCCTACCCGTTACGTTCTTTGCGTTCAACAACCTCCTCGCCATTACATGGCCCGATAGGGAAGCCGATGCCGTTGTGGGAAAAAACACCCTTGCAACGAGGCTCAAACCAAGGACCCTGAAGGCCCTCCATGGCAGCTGCATCCTACTCAGCTTTGCCGGGCTCACGTTGAGTGGGCTTCCTCCCCTCGTTGTGAGATCGAGCCTCATCGCCTACCCAGTCATGGCGCTTGGGTGGTACACCTATACAAGAAGAGAGGTATCGAAGAGTACTATCTGGGCGTTGTACCTACTCATCGTTGCCCAGACTCTTGCTTGGTTTTACCTCGGTATAAGAGGCATCGTATAAATTAGCCAACCCCTTTGATCAAATGTGAACAAATCTTTACTCTTCGTGTATAACGCCGACAGCGGCTTCCTAAACGCAATCAAGGATGGCATTGAGAAGATAACAGACCCCAAAGGGTACGGATGCAGGCTCTGCGGTTTGACTTACGGTGTGGCCACAATGAAGAGCAGCTGGAGGCGGTTCCTCAACGACCTGCCAATCGAATCCAAGTTCCTCCACAGGGACGAGCACAGGAGGATACACGGCGACGATACTCCCCTACCAGCCACCTTCATCGAGGAGGATGAAGAGTTGATACTCATCATAAGCAGCGTCGAGTATGGTGAGCTAACAACCCTCAAAGGGTTAGAGACGTTAATTAAAATCCGGCTCAGGGAACATGGTATAATCTAGCGTATTACGGTTGATATTAGTAGAAATGGTATTAGAAAGGGGAATTATTTCATGATCTTGATCTTGCTGGGCTCAACACCCGACTCAACAAGCTCCACAAGCGTCATGTACTCGCCTTTAGCCGCCATGATCTTCTCGACGGCTCCCGCGCTGAACGAGGCAGCCGCGATCTTGACTGGCTTGGAGAGGTTGCCCGCCGCCAGCACCTTGCCAGGGACCGCTACGTACTCGCCCTCCTCGGTGTGCCTGTCAATCCTGCTAAGGTTGATTGAGGCACGGTTCCGCTTGGACTTGTCCAAATCCTCGGCCAGGGCCTTCCAGATGGCCTTGCCCGACGCCTTTGAGGCTTTCTTCAATGTCGTAATCGTGTCAATAAGTGTCTGATTTTTCATTACTCTGTGTCTCCTGTGGTTCCTACTTCCTCTTCATCGCTGTCCTCGGAGCCATCGCTGTACAGCTTGCGCTCTTCCGGCCTTGTGAAATCAAAGTCGCTTATCGGGCTATGCAAATCGTCTGCGTCAATCTTATCGGTCAGCTCACCCAGCCGCTTCTTGAGGATCTTGACCGCCTCGGTCACGATCCTTTTTGGCGTGAGTGCCCCGTTGCTCTCGACGGTGAACAGGAACTCGTCTGGGACAAGGTTCCCCATGATGGCGTCCCTTGGGATTAGCTCCCTGCACCTCTTGCATGACTCGAATTTTTGAATGTCTATTACCTTGACTTTGTCGCCCACCATCTCTGCGGCATCGCCGCAGTCCATGATGCACTCCTCGACCTTGGCTTTGTCTTCAACTGGAACCAGTGATACGTTCTGGTACACGCACATGCTGACCGGGCTCCACTTTATATGGGTCTTGCCCTGGCCCAGCTGGGCGTATGCCTCGAACTTGATTGCCTGTTTTGGCGCTAGCTTGGCCAGAGGTATCGTGGTGCTCGCTGGAGCGGTATCGGGGTCATCGGGCACTAGGTCGCCGCTGTATACGGTGATGATGTCCTCGTCCGCCTTGATGTCCATGGTTAGGACGGCCCTGCAGTTGGGGCATCCCAGCTCGGCGTTGCAATCACAGTCCTCCGGTAAAACGTATTTGTCAAGGTCTGTTGTGAGAGGTGTGAGCCCTAGCCTGTTGGCCAGGACCTCGTCGGCTACTAGGGATGAGTTATCGAAGTAGAAGATATCCTCGATGGTCATGATGGGAACCTCTGCTACCATGGTCCTTCTCAGCGTATTAGCGAAGGCATTGTTTATGCCAGAGACGATGAACCTAATGGTGTCTTCGGTCAGGCTGATTACGGTTGTCTTCAAGGTTACCCCACCCGTGCTTAGGGTCTCCTTCCTCTACGTCCACCTGGCTTACGTGTGCCATCGTGGGGAATTGGTGTTGTCTCCTCAATCCTACCGATCCTGAAACCGCTACGCGCCAGTATCCTGATGGCTGACTGTGCACCCGGTCCAGGTGTCTTGCTTCCAGTTCCGCCAGGAGCCCTGACCTTGATGTGGATCGCGTTGACGCCTTTGTCCCGGGCCACGTTGGCGATCTGCTGTGCCGCCTTCATGGCAGCGAAGGGGCTCGGCTTGAGCCTGTCGGCTTTGACGAACATGCCGCCGCTTGCGATGCCGAGGGTCTCGGCTCCCGTCAGGTCGGTCATGTGGATGATTGTGTTGTTGAAGCTACTGTATATGTGGACAATCGCCCATCTTTCACTTTCACTCAAGTTTTCTTGCCTCCGTTGATGGCTCTGTTGTTATGGCTTCCTCAACCTCAAGCTCCCTCCTCAGTGGGTGGGCCGGGTTGTGGTATGGACTGCTAACAGCATAGTCCAGAGTCTCCTCGTCCACTATCTTGATCTGGTAGCTCGGGGAGGTCACCTTGCGTCCATTGATTGCGATGTGGCCATGTGTGATGAGCTGACGTGCCTGGTACAGGCTCCCTGCCAGTCCTCTCCTGAATATATATGTCTGGAGCCTCCTCTCAAGCAGGTCCTGAACGCTCAGTGTCAGGACGTCCTCTAGCCTTCCGTTCTCCATTACGAGTCCACGTTTGGCTAGTTTGTTGATTATCAGCTGCTGCCTGATGGCTTTCTCCTCTGCGTCCAAGCTCAGAAGTTCCCTCGCCCTGCCCCTCATGTGGGATAGCTCGGTGTGTGCCTTCCATAGCTCACGCTTGTTCCTTAGACCGTAGGCTCCGATGGTTCGAAGTTCCTCTAGGAGGGCGTCGCTGTCGTATGGACGCTTTGGGGTCTTGTAGGTCTTCTGTTTCTTCTTTGGGTCACCCATTACTTCACACCTACCTTTGCTGTACCCGCTTCCTGCTGACTCCAACGCTCCTGCCTGTACGTCCAGTGGTCTTCGTCCTCTGTCCACGTACCTTTAGGCCACGCGAGTGTCGCTCGCCTTTCCAGCTTCTTGTTTCCCTCATCAGCTCGATATCGCTCCGATTTCTAAGGTCTAGTTCGGATGCTATCATATGCAGGTCGTCGCCCGTCATTGGGTCCTTACGCCTGTTCAGCATCCAGGTTGGTAAACCGATGCTCGCAGGATCGTCAATGGCCTTTTCCAGCTTCTTGACATCCGCGTCACCGATGTTACCGAGTCTCTCAGTCGCATCCAGGTCCAACTGCTTAACGATTGCTCGAGCGAGTCTGACGCCTACACCTTTAACGTCGGTGAGGGCGTAGGGCACCAGCTTTGTTCCGTCTATATTGGTGCCGTGGAGCCTGACAATGTAGTTGAATTCTCTTGACATTATTATGAGATCTCCTGTCAGTGTAACTAGGGCTTATTTGACACATCTTATTAAAACGTTATGTTAAACCAGTGTGGGACAATCACGAGGGTTTGCCTCAAAAAAGGGTTAGTTTAGCTCGATTGCGCCGATGGTAGTATCAGCGTTGATGGTTATCTGGATGCCTTTTGAGCTGAACCCCTCTGTTTCCCCGATCTTGTTTCTAGCCCGATCCACGCTGTAGTCCATGTTGGGCAGGTTCACGTCGATTATCCCGATGCTGGTGTCCAAGTTGATGCTGTAGCCTATATCGCTGCCTGTGGGCAGGGTGAGCTCGATAATGCCGTTAGTGGTATCAAAGTCGTGTACTCCCGAGTGCGCCGATAGTTCAATATCTATGACGCCGTTTGTGGTTCTGAACCTTGTTGCGGAAGATGTGATGATCCCGAAGAGGCCGCCATTGGTTGTATCAGCGTAGATCATGGCGCTCTCAACCTGGTCTAGGTTAATCGCGCCGTT
>JAUWLH010000108.1 GCA_030613835.1 Candidatus Bathyarchaeota archaeon
ATAATACAATGGCACTCCCCTTCATACGCAGCAAAATAGTGTGCACCATCGGCCCCGCGTCCAGTGACCCAAAGACACTGGACGCCATGATCGAGGCAGGCATGGACGTGGCCCGCATCAACATGAGCCACGGGTCAAAGGAGGAACACAGGGCCGTCATCAAGTATATCATGGACCACGGGGAGTGCGGTGTACTGGTTGACCTACCTGGGCCGAAGATCAGGCTCGGGCAACTGGAGGCACCAGTTGATCTCGTGGAGGGGCAGGATGTTCACTTCACGACCAAGGATATCATCGGGAACGCAGCGGAGTTCCCCATAAACTACCCCAAGCTCCCGAGCGAGGTACGGGAGGGGGGCCACCTTTTCATCAACGATGGCATCATCGACTTCGAGGTCATTAAAATTGACGCTGACAAGAAAGGATTCATCGTCAGAGTTGTATCAGGGGGCGTCGCATCGAGCAGGAAGGGGGTGAACGCCCCGGGGGCCAAGCTAACCCTCAAACCCCCCACGAAAAAGGACATCGAGGGTATAAAGTTCGGGGTAGAGATGGAATGCGACTGGTTCGCCGCAAGCTTCGTCAGGTCAAAGGACGACGTTGACGCCGTAAGCGCCGCCATCTGGCGGGAAGGGGGCACCCAGCCCCTGATCAGTAAGATCGAGCACGGGGATGCGGTGCACAATATCAGCGAAATCATCGAGGCCAGCGACGGCATCATGGTGGCCAGGGGCGACTTGGGCATAGAGATACCGCCCTGGGACGTGCCCCTACTCCAGAAGAAGATCATAGAGGCGTGCAACAACAAGGGGAAACCCGTTATTGTCGCAACCCAGATGCTGGAATCCATGATCGAGAACCCCAGACCCACGAGGGCCGAGGCCAGCGATGTGGCTAACGCCCTGCTTGATGGGGCGGACGCTGTGATGCTCAGTGGTGAGACCGCCGTGGGCAAGTACCCGGTGGAAACAGTTAGGACAATGAATAACATCGGGGCCGTGGTGCAGGAGCAGATCCCCAAGAAGGGACACCAGGAGATGCTGGGTTTGTCGCTGACGGATATCATCGGCGACCTAGCCACTAGGGCGGTTGATGCCGTGGGGCCGGCTGCTATCTTAGTCGTCACCAGAAGCGGCATGAGCGCCTTGATGGTTAGCAAGCACAGGCCGAGGGCCACGATACTGACGGTGGCCAAGGACCCAAAGATCAGCAGGAGGATGAACATGTACTGGGGCGTCAAGCCCATCGCTGTGCCTTGGACCGATGACAGGGACGAGCTCATCATCAGGGCCGTCAATGAGGGCTTGAAGCGCGAGTACTTCTACAGGAATGATGTGATACAGGTGGTCTCAGGGTCAACACTCACCGCACCAGGCCTCACCACCACCCTTGAGATACTAAAGGTCGAGGACATCCTATACAGGGCTGGTCGCCAGGACTAAGTTTTAAGACCCAAAGCCCCATTCCTCAAGTATGACTCCTTATCAATTACCAGTTATCACGGAGCCTGAGCCCATTGGTGACAACGAGATAATCCTCATCACCAGTGGGGATCTAAGGCTCTCAGCCAACCAAGAATGCTGGCCCGCCCAGTCCAAGATGGAGGAAAAGGTCAAGACAGTATTCCAGGGGGAGGGTTACACCATCAAGCGTGGACATCCCTACGACGAGGAGCTGGGTCACGGCTTCATCTGGAACCAGCGCATGGGCATGGAGGTGTTCCAGAACATCCCTAAGGATGCCAAGATCATAATAGCAGAGGCGGTGTGGCAGTACAGTCACCACGTTTTAGCCGGTCTACGGGACCATAAAGGACCGATTTTGACCTTGGCAAACTGGAGCGGTCAGTGGCCTGGGCTGGTGGGGATGCTGAACCTCAACGCAAGCCTCACAAAGATGGGCGTTGAGTACAGCACCATCTGGAGCCTGAACTTTGATGACGAGTTCTTCCTGAAGAGCATCCGCGAGTGGCTCAAGGACGGGAAGATAACCCATGATTACAGTCACGTCAGGCCGCTTGATGTCTCAAAGCTCCCGGAGGATGAGGTGAAGCTGGGCAAAGCATTAGCTAATCAGCTCAGGGCCGAGAAGGCAATAATGGGAATCTTCGATGAGGGCTGCATGGGAATGTACAACGGCATCATCGAGGACGAACTGCTGAACCCTCTGGGTGTCTACAAGGAACGACTCAGCCAGAGCGCGTTGGTAGCAAAGATTCGGACAGTGAGCGATGACGAGGCTCAGAATATCAGGGACTGGCTGGGCCTCAAGGGAATGACCTTCGTGACGGGAACCGATGAGGCGACCGAGTTGACCGACCATCAGATTCACGAGCAGTGCAAGATGTACATCGCTGCCGTCAGGATAGCCGACGAGTTCGATTGCGATCTTATAGGAATCCAGTACCAGCAGGGCCTCAAGGACATGGCACCGGCCAGTGACTTGGTCGAGGGTCTGCTCAACTGCACGGACAGGCCACCCGTCCACCACGAGGAGACCGGGGAGGTGTTGTTCGAGGGCAAGCCGCTGCCCCACTTCAACGAGGTAGACGAGGGGGCCGGACTGGACGCATTAATCACCAACAGGGTTTGGACAGCCATGGGCTACAACCCTGACACAACCCTTCACGATGTCAGGTGGGGGGACTGGTACAACGACCAGTACGTCTGGGTCTTTCTCATCAGTGGCAGCGCCCCTCCCTCTCACTTCAAGGGAGGCTACGAGGGAGCCAGCAGCGAGAGACAGCCACCCATGTACTTCCCACTGGGCGGGGGAAGCCTGAAGGGAAACAGCAAGGCCGGCGAGATAGTGTGGAGCAGGGTCTACATGAAAACCGATGGCCTACACGTTGATATCGGGAGGGGGTCTGTTGTAGAACTGCCCGAGGAGGAGACTCAGAGACGGTGGGACGCCACCACGCCAGCGTGGCCCATCATGAGCGCGGTGCTCCACGGAGTATCCCGCGACCAGTTCATGGCCCAGCACAAGGCCAACCACATCCAAGTGGTTTACGCGCCATCAGCCGAGGACGCAGACAAGGCGTTGGCAGGGAAGGCAGCTATGTTCAACGAGCTAGGATTGCGTGTCAACATCTGCGGCGACGTCAAGGTGGGCTAAAATATGCACGTCATAGCTGTTGACCTAGGCGCCAGCAACGGCAGAGTGATGAAAGTTGAGTACACCGGTGACGCCTTCGGTATCGAGGAGGTCCACAGATTCCCCAACACACCCGTCGAGAGGGGAGGGCACCTATCATGGGACATACAGCAGCTATGGCGGGAGACCATCAAGGGAATAGGGTGGGCAAGCGAGGAAGCACAGAGCATCGGCATCGATTCCTGGGGGGTTGATTTCGGCCTCCTGGACCCACAGGGCAACCTGATCGAGAGCCCGTTCCACTATCGGGACCAGCGGACCGAGGGGATGATGGAGTGGGTCTTCGAGAGGATGAGCCGAAGGGAGATATTCGGCAGGACTGGCGTTCAGTTCCTGCCCCTCAACACCCTGTACCAGATGGCGAGCCTCGTAAAGAGGAGGAAGAGGACACTGAACAAGGCTGGTGCATATTTGGGGTTCCCTGACCTTTTCAATTTCTGGCTCACCGGGGAGAAGAAGTGCGAGCTGACCCACGCGACTACGACCCAGTTGTACAATCCATTCAAGGGGACATGGGACGATGAGCTAATAGAGGCCGTTGGGCTTCCTGTTGATATCTTTCCCCCAATCGTAAAACCGGGCACCATACTTGGGGTGATGAAAAGTGTCAACATCACGGCCCCGGCTTGCCATGACACGGGAAGCGCCGTTGCAGCTGTGCCAACTAAGGTGAGGGAGTTCTGCTACATCAGCAGCGGCACATGGAGCCTGCTGGGGACTGAGATCCCACATCCAATTATCAACGACGCGGTCTATGATCTGAATTTCACAAATGAGGGTGGAGTCGAGGGTACAACCCGCCTCCTCAGAAATCTGCCGGGCTTCTGGTTCCAGCAGGAGCTACTAAGAGAGTGGGTGAGTAAGGGCGCAGCTGTCACAAACGAAGACCTCCAAAAGATGGCTGCCAACGCGGAGCCTTTTAGGTGCTTCATCGATCCCTGGGACCCCTCGTTCATGGCCCCTGGGGATATGACGCCGAGGATAGTCAAGTACTGCAAGGACACGGGTCAGCGCTCGCCCATGTCCATGGGCGAGCACATCAGGTGTGTGTACGATAGCCTAGCTGTTCTCTACAGGCACACCTTGGGTCAACTTGAATCCATTATAGGAAAGGCCTATAAGCACATCCACATCATCGGCGGCGGATCACAGAACAAGGTTATGAACCAGCTCACTGCTGACGCCATCGGCATAACGGTAATCGCGGGTCCCATCGAGGCAACTGCCATCGGGAACGCCATCATGCAGCTGAAGGGAATCGGGATGCTGGATGATGTATGGGAGGCCAGGGAGGTCCTAGCCGAGGGGCTCCTCCAGCAGTTCTACAGGCCACAATCTGGGGCTGACTGGGACACCGCTTATACGAGGTTCATGGGGTTGATAGATCAATGATAATTGGACTGATATCTGACACCCATGACAACGTGCCCATGATCAAGAGAGCCATTGAGCGCCTCAAGGAGGAACGGGTCAAGCTGGTCCTCCATGCCGGTGACTACATCTCGCCTTTCACGGCAAAGCCGTACGCCGAGCTGGGCGTTCCAATGATAGGCGTGTTCGGCAACAACTGCGCCGAGACCGAGGCACTGAAGAAGGTCTACGCTGATGTTGGAGCCGACCTTAGGGGCTACTTCGCCAAAATCGAGAAGGGCGGGCTGATGATCGCCCTTACCCACGGCCACCTAAAGTCCGAGATGGACAGGGCCATGAGCGGCGACTATGATGTGGTGGTAAGGGGCCACGTCCACAGGACATCCATCGGTGAAGAGAACGGCATACTGGTCATCAATCCTGGCGAGGTCTGCGGATACGTAAGTGGAAGCAACACCATCGCCTTCCTAGACACCGAGAAGAGGTTCGCCTGGATCAGCGAACTCTAGGCGCAGAACTTCCTTATGACGTACTCCTGGACCTCAGCGGCCTTGAAGACCGAGTCCAGGTCAATCCACTCCTCTGCCCCGTGTGCCCCAAACCCGCTTGGACCGAAAGCGACAGCCGGTACTCCCTTTCCATAGATTATCTGGGTGTCCATCCAACCGCTTCCCCCAACCCACTGGGGCTCCTTCCCGAGGACCTCAAGGCTCCCCTGTTTCAGCACCTGACATATCTCCTCTCGGGGCTGATCTCCATTGGCTCCCTGAAGAATGTGATCTCGTAATCGGCTTTGAACTTGGGGTCCCCCTCCTTGATGCTTTATCAGGCTCTTCATCTCATCCTCCACGTCCTCCCTTGTCTCGCCGGGGATCAGCCGTCTCTCTGCCTCCAGCTTGCACCTGTCAGGGTACGTGCTAAACTCAACTCCACCGCTGATGATGTTGGCGTGGATGCTGCCAGACCCAACTAGGTGGTGCTTGGTCTCCTCCAGTATGCTCTGTATAGCCTCGATTCCGATGAGAAAGTGCCCCATCTTGGCGATGGCGTCAACGCCGAACTGATACATGCTGCCGTGGGCTGCGATACCGTGGGTTGTGACGTCGATCCACGCGAAGCCCTTGTGGGCGACCTGGTTGTTGAAGAACGTGGGCTCACAGATTATGGCTGTGTCAACTCGCGTATCCTTCATGAGGTGCTCCGTCCCG
>JAUWLH010000203.1 GCA_030613835.1 Candidatus Bathyarchaeota archaeon
AGCCTCGAATAGGTTCCGGGATCATAGAGAATAAATGGTATAAAGTGACTTCCAGCGGAGGAGGAAGTGATGATAAAATTATGGCCCCCCCAAGGCGTAAAACCCCTGGTGAAAGAGCAGGCCGAGCTGAGAGAATCTATATTACCCACCAAACTCCACCATTTACCGGTACACCCGCATTGTCCGAACACGAGAAAACCGAGGCCCTGAACCTCCTCAACCAGCAGCTCCAGACCGAGAAAAAACTCGTCGAGATGTACGAAGAGACCTCCCCCTTCATCCTTAGCGAACCCGCCAAATGGCTCCTCCACATACTCCAGATGGACTCCCGGAAACACGTAGTCATCTTCGACATGGCCATCAAGATCCTGGAGGGCCAGGGAATCGAAGAGGACGACCGCCAAGAGATAACCGTGGGCCTAGAGAAACACCTGGAACTCGAGAGAGAATCCATCGAGAGATCCAAAAAGATCCGGGCCAACCGCCTCGTGAGGGAGAACAGCGGCCTCAGCCGCCTCATGGAGACCTGGGCCGCCGACGAGAGCCGTCACGTCAAGACTCTGCAGCGGCTGAGAGACGAAAGATTCACCAGGATGGACGCATTCGACGCCTACACCCAGTACCGCAGGACAGCCTTCGAACAGCTGACGAACGAGATCAAGAGACTGGCGTCGAGACACTAGACGCTCAACCCAACACCGCGTCGGCCTTGAGCCGTGCGCGCGTTTAGAGATATTCAATACAGCAATGTATGAATCTGGATAATCCTCGACTTTATAGAGTGCCAACCTCTTTGGCTGAATCTCGATTACAATCTGATCCCAATCGCGCCAATCGAGAATATCTCGTTCATAAGCATCAGGCAGATGAGTTTCGTATATTCTTATGAGCAAGCGTATTCTGCTGCAGCTAACTCATTTGACTGGAAAAATTATGAGAAAGAAAAGTAGTAACGCAAGCGTTTTCGTTCTATAAGCTCCGTTTCTTCACAAGCGCGCGACCACATGAACGAGAATGGATGCACTTTCAGAGTAGACGACGTAGAAATGGGTCTCTTCATGATGGGAAAATAGACTCCACTCTTCCGACTTGTCTCAAACTCCTAGAAATCCCTGATCTAATTCAGGATATTTATTTTATTTCTAGAAAGGCACAAAAGTTTAAACTCGTCAGCCTTTTCCTCGTCCAATAGTAACGCCAGCTCCTCCATCCACAACTCCTCCTCCAGGTGCTGATCCGAGACATACAGAACGCATTCAATGAAATCCTCCAGCTCCATCCGCGCACACTCATTTGAGCTAGTCTGTTCGTCGTAATGTTCTGGATGAGGTATTTAGATGGTGCCACCTTTAGTAAAGTGCTGAGCAGCCGAGCTGCTTCGCGCGCCCAAGCACTGTTATGGGGAACTGTCATAGGTAGCTGCTTCCCTCATGGATCCTTAGGTACTCATCCCCTATGTCATGGGTGCGCGTGCGCAAAGTAGAGTGGTTATAAAGAGACGTTGAAGTCCAGGCGCTGGACCAGTTCCTTGTAGCGGTTCCTAATGGTACCCGCGGGGACCTGAGCCTCCTTGGAGATCTCACCCTGAGTGCGCCTCTCATTGGTCAACTGGCTGCTGATATAGATGCAAGCCGCCGCTATCCCCGCTGGGCCTCTCCCGCTTGTTAGCTTCATCTCGGAAACCTGGTTCAGGATAGCCATGGCCAGCCTTTCGGTCTCTCCGCTGAGCTCAAGCTTGTTAACGATCTTACTGATGTAGCTCCTGGGGTTAACCTGTGGAACGAACGGCTTCAGCTCCCTGAACAGTAAGCGATAGTTCCTAGCTGCCTCCTTCTTGGTGATGTTAGCCGCACCGGCAACATCCTCTAGAGTCCTGATGACACCGCACTGCCTGCAAGCCATGTAAATTGTTGCAACCACGACGCTCTGAATTGTCCTACCTCTGATGAGCTTCTTCTGGATAGCCCTTCGGTAGATCATGCTGCTTGTCTCGATGACGTTCCTCGGCAGGTTGAGCTTGTTGCTTATCTTGCTCATCTCGCTCAAGGCTTGGCTTAGGTTCCTCTGGACGCTGTCAGATACCTTACTCCTTCGGTTCCACTTCCTTAGCCTGTACAGTCTGGCCCTTTGCTCTGGACTCAGCTTCCGACCAGAATAATCCCTGTCCTGCCAGCCAATGTTTGTGCTCAGTCCCTTGTCGTGTATCGCCCAATTGACGGGTGCCCCAACCCTAGGGAGTTTATCCCGTTGCTGTTGGTCGAACGCACGCCACTCTGGCCCGGTGCTGAGTTCTGTAGAGGAAACTACGATACCACAAGCATGGCATACAAACTCACTGGTCTCATAGTCTCGTTGTAGGTTACTGTTTCCGCACTCCGTGCAGATGATTTGCTTCTTCAATTTTATTGACAAAAGACTCTTCACGAGACCAAAGCTAGAGCCGAATTACAATATATAACTCTTTGGCGCGCGCTTGTTGAGGTGAAGCTGTGACATGGATTCTATATAGCTGCTTATGTTTCTGTGCGAGCTTCTATTCATTAAACAAGAGATCATAATCCTGCAAAACTTCATAGATATTAGCAACAGATTCATGAACCCTCTCCTCGCTCTTAGCACCCGTACAAACAAGTTTACCCGACGCAAAGAGAAGAAGAACCGTCTTAGGATCCCGCATCCTGTAAATGAGACCTGGAAACTGCTCCGGCTCGTACATCACGTTTTCCAGTACATCTGCAGCGGTCTCAAGATCGATAGCCCCGTGGAGGTTTCCTGAGGCAACCATGTTTTGTATCACAATCTTTGGTTTGTTCAAAATTATTATCCCGTTATCCTTCAACTCACGGACTACTTTATTCACAGCTCTACGGGCCATTTTCTCGGACGTAGCGCCGGTGCACACCATTTTACCTGTGCTGAATATGAGTGTGGCAGTCTTGGGGCGTTTGAGTCTGAATACGAGGCCTGGGAATCGTTTGGGGTTGTATTCGACGTTTCTGAAGGTTTTTACTATGTCAAGTAAGTTGAATTTCTGGTTGAGAGTTACAGATGCTACGACGTTCACTATTTTGATGTCCAGGTCTTTGGGGTCATTAATTGGTTCTTTGGTCATTGTTTTATTCTCCACGTGCGTTGTGTAGAGTTGTTTCTTTTTGGGTAATGTGGATTGAACAAGGAATATAGAGCGCTCTTGGCTTCTTATAAATGGGTTGAGCAGGTGCGCACTATCAGTGTCTGCAGTTCACTGGTAATTTGATTATTTGCTCGTTTTCTACTAGCTAGAAATGAGAATAATTATTGAATTATTATATTTGTTATGAGGTTACTTTTTTTCCACAGGATAATCTATATCTTCTTTGCCAAACGCCATTTTTAGAACAGGGCACTCATCGCAGTATACTGCAACTGCCACCCAGTTCACGTCCCCAATTACTTGAGCCGGATGCACCATATCCGGTGGAATCAAAACACATCACAATTAACACATATTAGCATCATAAAAC
>JAUWLH010000015.1 GCA_030613835.1 Candidatus Bathyarchaeota archaeon
TTCAATCTTATCTTTAATGCGCGCGCACATATCCCAAATTATTAATCCTTTTTGTAAACAGTTACAAACTATATACTACAAGAAATCGATAGAAATTATTATCTTCTATATTTGTGTGTGGTTGTTACTCCCATATTCCCTAATTTTAAATAGCGTCGAATGAATCAAACATGGATGGATAATGGATGTTTCTGAGTGGACAATAGAGAAAGCTCTAACAACGGGAGCAGAAATGGAGTTAGAATCATATACACTATATTCCCAGACAGCTGAAAAAGCAGTTTACCCTGGTGCAAAAGTATTACTCACTGAACTTGCGGAAGACGAGAAAAGACACAGAGAATATTTCCTACAAGCCCTTGACGACCCTTCAAGTGTACAAATAAAAACAATTCAAGAAGATATTCCTGACTTAAAGATCACAGATAAGCTGGTTAAAGTTCCCCTAGATCCAAAAGCAGATTATCCTCAAATACTCATCTTTAGCGCACAACGAGAAAAAGCAACACATGATTTTTACGCACAAATCGCTCGTAAACTCAAGTCTACAGAAATTGGAAAAATGTTCCATGTTTTTGCAAAAGAAGAGCTGCGCCACAAGTATTTGCTTGAGAAAGAGTATGATGATATAGTGCTCGCTGAGATGTAAAAACATAAAATGAAGTCTACACGCGCGCCATAATACAAGTGGTTGCCTTATCCTAGCTGAGGACAAGGCGGACTATAAACAGCTCAAGGAGTACCATACTCACTTCTAGATGACACAGACTATGAGGGGTGAAATATTGGGCACCATCGACTGGATGGACCTAGGTTTCGATCTGGACAAATCCAACTCCGAGTTCCTGGATCGCTTTGCTGATGAGATGGTTCCAATCATACCCGTGCTACGGAACCTGAACATCATCAGGCAATGGACGGGTATATGTGACCAGACCCCCGATGAGAAACCAGCGGTGGGAAAGCTCGATGAAGGGCTCTGTCACGTGTAGGTACAACGACTATCACTATGGTTCCCGCAATGGGGAGACTCTTGGCGAGCACCATTATCAACGGTGAAACGAACCCCATGCTCAAACCCTTTGATCAGCTGCGGTTCCAGTAACCCATCTTCCTTTTTTCATCATTTTTAGTTAGCCCCGTTATATTTAGGAAAACCCTTTTCCCCTCAATCATGTATTTTCTTTTATGACTCTTTCACCAGGTGACCCGCCGTTAAATGGAATTCGTGTATTAGATCTTAGCCGCGTCCTCGCGGGACCATACTGCAGCATGACTCTCAGTGACCTTGGAGCTGAGGTCATCAAAGTAGAGATACCTGGGAGGGGTGATGATACACGTGCCTTCCCGCCGTTCCTGGAAGGGGAGAGCAGTTACTATCTCTCACTCAACAGGGGCAAGAAGAGCCTGACCCTGAACCTGAAGGATGAGAGAGGGGTGGAGGTCCTCCATCGTCTCGTAAAGAAATGCGATATCGTCCTTGAGAACTTCAGACCGGGGGTCACCACGAGGTTGGGCGTGGACTATGATACATTGAAGGAGATCAAGGGGGACCTGATCTACTGCAGTATATCCAGCTTCGGGCAGACAGGGCCCTACGCGACATGGCCGGGGTACGACTTGATCATCCAGGGGATGAGCGGCCTCATGGGGATAACCGGTGAAAAGGACAGGCCCCCTGTCCGTGTTGGGGTGGCCGTGACTGACCTGAACGCCGGGATGTACGCCGTGATGGCAATTCTGTCCGCGCTCAGGGTCCGTGATCAACTTGGCATCGGTCAGTATCTGGATATCTCAATGATGGACACAGCGGTGTCATGGATGACCTATATGGCCGGGAGCTATTTCGCCAACGGGAAGATACCACCACGGATGGGTGGGGCGCATCCAAGCATCGTTCCATATCAGACATTCGAGGCTGGTGACGGGAAATTCCTCCTTGTCGCAGGTGGAAACGATAGGTTGTTCAAGATACTATGTGGGGTCATGGGTATGCAGCACCTTGTCGAGGACCCGATGTATTGCTCCAACACCGTCAGGGTCGAGAACAGGGAAATTCTGGTCCCGATCATACAGGAAAAACTGTTAACGGAGCCCAGGGATGCCTGGCTAACCAAGTTGAGGGAATCCGGGTTCCCCTGTGCCCCGGTCAACTTGATGGACGAGGTCTTCAACGATCCCCAGTTGCTCCACAGGAACATGCTGGTCACCATGGATCACCCCAAGATAGGTGAGATCACACAGATCGGCGCACCGTTAAAGTTCTCAGAGACCCCACTCAAACTGGAGCTTCCTCCTCCGATGCTGGGGCAGCACACGGACGAGGTGCTGGTACAGCTATGCGGATATTCCGAGGATGAGGTAGCCGAGCTGAAGAAAAACGCCGTAGTCTAGTTTTTCTTGCTTCGCCTCCTTCTTATCTTTTATATGGTTAAAAGCATCTAAGGCTGTAGATGCCGTTAACCCCCTACCATGTAGGGCCAGCGCTCCTGGTAGCCCTCCTACTTTACCCGTTGCTGGACATACCCGCCTTCCTAGTGGCTAGTCTAGTTCTTGACTTTGAGCCCCTGCTGGGGATGCTGAACCTGCTGCCGTGGAGCATGCATGGAAGGTTCCACAGCCTCACAATTAGCATCCCCGTGGGGTTAACGGTGGCGGTTTTATTCATCCTGTACAGGAGGTACTATAAACCCATCAGGTTCCCATCTGCCTTCACCCAGGAACCCAGCGTCAAGATGACCGTCATATCATCGGTGGCCGGTGTTTGGGGTCATGTACTGCTTGATGCTTTTGTTTACAGCGACATAAACCTGCTCTGGCCGGTCCAGTGGAACCCACTTTATCAGGCAGTGGGATACTCGACGGTGATTATTTTCTGTATCATTTCTTTCCTAATCGCGATTATTCTTTACATGATCAGGTCCACCATCCACGCATGGAGGATCAGCAAGGAAAAGGACCAGTACGAGGAGATGGGAACATGTATCCCTGAGGAGGAGCCATTCCTTTACGACCCTGGTCTACCTATCCCAAATGATCCATTCAATGACGCGGCCCCTGTTATTGAACCAGAGCCGGTTGATAACAACCATGAACCTGAGCCTATACCGTTTGAGTTCTTCACACCACATGAGCTTGAGAAACCGCCAGAGGAGCCAGAGAATCAGATGATCCCGGCCGGCACCAATCCAGAGATATTTCTCGGGGTGGACGGAACGCCGGTCCAATGGGGCTTGATCGGAAAGAGCGGTATCGACCGCGTCGCGGTTGACCTCAACGAGCCCCACATAGTTTTCCTCTGCGGAAAGCAGGGCAGCGGCAAGGGCTACAGTATAGGTGTAATAACGGAGATGCTTCTTAGCAAGACCATCCCAGGCATCAGCCAGGTCAAGAAGCCCGCCACCATTATCGTGTTCCACAAGCCTAGGGAGGACACGAGGTCAGAGTTCTGGAGCATAGTGAAGCCAAACCTCAACAGCGCTGAGACCAAGGTCCTCCGTGATGAGTACAAGACCTCCCCGAGGCGGGTTATCAACCGCAACAACGTCAGGGTATTCGTCGACCCCTTCGTCTACGAGAACGAGAAGACAAAGTTCAGGGCCGAGTACAGGGCCGAGGTCTACCCCATCGCAATCAAGCCCCAGAGGCTGACGGCCGAGGACTGGCCCTACGTGCTGAGCATTGGCAGGAAGAGTGGCAGCATGTACGTCAAGAAGATATTCCAGATCATCAAGAAGACCCAGTACGACGAAGACTTTGGCCTCAACAAGATCAAGCGACACATAGATATCAGCGACCTGAACCCTAACCAGAAGAGCTTCGCCAACATGCGCCTTGAGACCCTGCAGGATTACCTGGACGGCGGGGATTTCATGAAGAACCTGAAGATAGGCGGAGTCAACATATTCGACCTGCGCAAGATAATGATGGAGCCCGATGATATCTTCAGCGTCATGATGCTGGTCATCAGTAGCCTCATCAACGATGACAGGACCGAACGAGAGCAGTTCGTCTTCGTCATCAACGAGGCCCATGACTATCTGAGAAAGGGCCTCAGCAAGGAGTTCACCGATTACATCAACTATCTCATCAGGAAGAAGCGGCACGCCGGTACATGGCTTATGCTTGACACCCATTTCCCCGAGGACGTGGATCCCAAGGTCATCAAGGGGAGCGATATCAAGATCTTCCACAAGAGCGATGTGATAACCAGCAATCTGTTAAAGCAGGTGGTCAACGGGACGCCCCTACCGCCCCACCTCCTTGAGACAGGGCAGGCAATCATCAGGGCAGACAAGTCCAACCAGGGACCCGACCGCCTGCTAGTGGTGCAAATAAGGCCCAGACTGACCCACCACGGCGGGGCCACAAAGACCGCTATATAGCAAGCCTTTTCACGTTTTCAGACAGATACCTGAACCATGGACACTATTTTTGACGGAAGCAAGGCATTCAAACACATCGAGAAGCTGGCGGTTGAGATAGGGGCAAGGACCGCTGGGAGCCCCGAGGATCAAGCCGCAGCCGATTATATCAAGGGATACTTTGATGGACTTGGACTTGACACGACGGTCCAAGAGTTCGAGATCGAGACTGGGTACGTGAAGAACACCTCTCTGGAGGTGCTAAAGCCTTATGGCGAGTTCATATCCTGTGAGGGTATGTCCATGCTTGGTCAGACAGGCCCGGAGGGAATCAAGGGCGAGCTGATCCGTATCGAGACCACTGACGAGGAGTACCTGACACGCGAGATCACCGGAAAGATCGTTGTCACCAACGGCATCAAGAGGAAGAACCTATCAATAATATCCAAGCTCAAGCCCCTGGGCTTCATCTTCATCGAGAACTATCCCAGGATGCAGCGCAAGCACTTTTGGGGCAACTACTCTGAGAACATGTCACACGGCAACTTCCCCGGCGTCAGGGTCAGCTTTGAGGACGGCTTCAAACTGCTCAAGAGCGGGGCTACCCACGCGAGGATTGTGGTGGAGGCCGAGCTCTCCAAGCTGAAGACAAAGAACATAATCGCGGAGCTTAGGGGAACATCCCACCCTGACGAGATAATTCTGGTGGGTGGACACTACGACACCGTCCCAGGAGTAAAGGGCGCAAGCGACAACGCTGGCGGTACGTCGATCACCATGGAGCTGGCCAGGGTGTTCAAAGAGAAGGGCAGCAAGCGCACTGTAAGGTTCATAGCGTGGGGAAGTGAGGAGATGGGCCTTGACGGCAGCAACTTCTATGCCAAGAAACTGAAGGCAGAAGACAAGGAGGCCAAAGAGAAGGACAAGAAGGCCAAGACCGAGTTGGACAGGACCAGGCTCATGGTGAACCTGGACGTCCACGGTGCCTTGATCGGCACAAACGTCGCGGCGGTGCTGGGCCCCAGCATGCTCACCGACTCGTTGAAGTTGCTCAGTAAGGAGACGGGCGTGGTGTTCGAGGTCAAGGAGTCCGTGTACAGCAGCGACGGGACGCCATTGTCAGCAGTTGGGGTGCCCAGCACCAGCTTCAGCAGGCGAAGCGGCATCGACATCATGATGCACAGCCCCGAGGACATCATAGATTACCTGAGCCCAGAGGCCCTTGAGGATCAGGGCAAGTTCGTTGAGAAGTGGATGACAAGGTACGTCACGGGCGCGGCGGCGTTCCCGTTCAAGAGGGAGATCCCGGAGAAACTCTTGAAGCAGATCAAGGAGTACTACGAGAAATGGGGCAAGGAGCTGCCCTAAAGTTCCTTGAGTCTGGGGACCATTACATACAACAGTGTGACTATTAACATCATTATAACCCCGAATATACTCTGAGCGAATCGTGCACCGTATGCTTCCGCCAGTGTACCCAGCGTCATGCTTCCGATTACTCCGAAACCGATACTGAGTTGCCATATACCCATGGCTCGCCCCCTCTGGTCTTCCTCCACATTCAACTGGAAAAGTATCTGGGACATAGCGTCGTGACCTGCAGCTGACACTCCAACTATTCCCATAAAAAACAGGGACATGATGTAGACAAGTGAGTTTGCGTACAGGATCAGTCCGCCACCGAACATGAAAAACATGCCTAGGATGAGCTTGCCCTTGTGCTTAAAGTCGCCAAGAGAGGCTAGCGCTAATCCTGCTAAGAGTCCACCACCTGACCTGAAGGCGTTAATCATCCCCATGCCCACTGCCCCGACCTTGAGCACATCTCGCGCAAATACTGGAACAAGGACAGCGAACGAGAACCCGAACATCTCACAGGTGCCTGCCATCACCATTAAAGCGAAGACAATCTTGTTCTGACGGACAATCTGGACCCCTTCCACTATATTCCTCCATATCGAATGCTGCTGTGCGACTCTCTTGGTCTCCACTCCCCTGATGAATCCGATAAACCCAATAGCCCCCATGAACACCGCGGAGAGCACGAAGAAGGGCCACTCCTTCCCGAACAGTTCGATTATCAGACCAGCTACTGCTCCACCGAATATGCCGATTCCCCTCATGCCAACTGCGTTGAGGGATATACCGCTCATCGCGTTTCCCCTCCCAACGATATCTACAATGAAAGACTGGCGCGCAGGTCCCTCGAATGTACGGATGATCCCCCTTATGAAGATTAAGGCCAACGCGTGCCACAACTGAATTGTGCTCGACATGATCAGGAAGCCAAAGAGGAAACCACAGATCGCATATAGACTGTAACATGTCACCAACAGACTCCTCCTGTCAGTCTTGTCTGCCATAGCTCCCCCAACCATTCCGAACAGGAGGTTAGGTGAGGAACGAACCGCAAAGAACAGGCCCAGCGACAGAGGGGAATTTGTAAGGTCAAGCACCAGCCACCCCGAGGCCACGTCCATCAACATATCGCCGAGGGATGATAGGACTGTGGTCATGAACAGCAGGGAAAAGTTTAGATCCCTAAAAGGACTGAACATCTGCCTAACGGGGCTCGTCCGGTTCACTTTATCATTCATCGGAATACCACGGGAATTGTAACCCTTTATCGTGTCCGGGCATAAATATTACACCATTTACCAATAAATCCTGTAATCGTGTTCAAATATACCACTGTTCCATATCACAATCACCATGCCTGAGGTATGGAAAATTGTTCAATATCACGCTTGAACAATCCTTTTTATACCAAAAATAGAGTCAGCAACACCTTGAACTCCAGAAGAAGCAAGTTCCAGCTCTCCGTCGAGGTTCTGGACAATATAAAGAAAGGTGAGACCAAGCCGACACGGATCATGTACAGCTGCAACCTCTCCTGGAAGAGCCTGAAGGACATCCTCAAAAACCTCGTAGGACAGGAGCTCCTTGAGGAACAGGTTTTTGAGGGCAAGAAACGTTCAAAGAAGCTCTACCATATCACGCCCAAGGGCGAGAACGTCCTAAAGTACTATCGTATGGTAAGCGGACTCATCGAGGTCGCGCCCATCAGGGACTAAACCTCCCAGCTTCTGTATATTTGTCTAGGACAGCGCCCTTATTTTATCAGCGAAAGGATGCAAGGAGCCGCTTTCCAGACTCATTTTCACCCACCACCCTGCTCAAAACGTGTTTGGAAGAGATTTATAACGCCACACCCGGTATACAGGTAGAATTACTATGAGCAGCGGCATGTGGACCGAGAAGTATAGACCTCAATCGCTGGACGAGATCGTTAACCAGACAGAGATAGTGTCCCGGTTCAAGAACTTCGTGTTCGAGAAGAACATGCCGCACCTCCTGCTGGTAGGACCCTCGGGGGTAGGCAAAACCACCAGTATACTGGCGCTGGCGAGAGACCTCTACGGGTCCAGCTACAGGAGTTTCATACTTGAGCTCAACGCAAGTGACGAGAGGGGAATAGGTGTAATCAGGAACAAGGTCAAGAACTTTGCCAGGACTGCTGCTATTGCTAGTCCCGTGAGTTTCAAGATACTGATCATGGACGAGGCTGACCACTTGACAGGGGACGCCCAGCACGCGCTGAGGCGGACCATGGAGATCTACACAAAGACCTGCCGTTTCTGCCTCCTGGGTAACTACAGCGAGAACATCATTGACCCCATCCAGAGCAGGTGCAGCGTTTTCAGGTTCAGCCCGCTGGAGGAATCCGACCTCAAGAGGTACATCGAGGAGATAGCTAAAAAGGAGAACCTGGATATCGTCGATGAGGGGATTGACGCCATATATCAGGCAAGTAGTGGCGACGTGAGGAAATCCATCAACCTACTTCAGGCAGCCGCGGCCAGCCAGAAGCTAATCGACGACGTGGCCATCTACAACCTGCTGGGCAACGTGAGTCCCCAGGCTATCAAGGAGATGCTGGACACGGCGCTGAACGGAAACTTCCTTGAGAGCAGGGAGCTCCTTAGGGGGCTGCTCATCAACCAGGGTCTTTCCCCGGAGGACATCATCAGGAACATATACAGGGAGATTATGCGCCACTCCACTCTGTCTGAGCAGTGGAAGGTAAAGCTCAGCGACACACTGGGTACCATCGATTACAGGCTGACACAGGGATCGAGGGCAGAGATTCAGTTATCCACGTTACTCGCTCACCTATCTGTTGTAAAGGAAGAGATGAAGTGAGCCAGCCCTGGACCAATCTCTACAGGCCCTCCAAGCGGGAGAACTTTGTGGGGAACGCCACCGCTGTTGCGGAGATAGAGAAATGGGCCAAGGCTTGGCAGCGGAACAAGCCGCCCAAGAAGCGGGCCATCTTCCTCTACGGTCCACCAGGGATAGGCAAGACGAGCATTGCACAGATAATCTCCAAGCAGTACGATTTCGATTTAATCGAGATTAACGCCAGCGACGCCCGTAACAAGAGCACCCTGGAGGAAGCCCTGGGAAAGGCAATCAAGCAAAACATGAACCTCTTCGGCAAACGCAGGCTCATCCTGCTGGATGAGATGGATGGCCTGAGCGGTACCAGCGACAGGGGCGGTGTATCCTATATCGCAAAGGCGATTGACGAGTCCAGCGCCCCCATGATTCTCGTGGCCAACACAGTCAAGGAGCACATGGAGGGCAAGTTCAGGGCGATCCTACGTAAGGTTAAAAGCGTCGAGTTCAAGCCCATCAGCACGGACTTGATCGTCACGAAGTTGGACCTTATCGCAGGGGAACAGAAAGTCAACATCGACCTAGATACCCTTTTTATGATAGCCATGCAGTCTGAAGGTGACCTGCGCTCCGCTATCGTGGACCTTGAGACCGTCTCAAGTGGTAAGGAGACAGTTACAGGGGATGACCTTGTGGTTCTCAACGGCAGGGACAGGTCCGCGTTGACCGTTGATATCCTGAACAGGATATTCAGCGCAACCACTCTCTGGGAGGCAAAGAAGGCCATCAAACAGAGTATGATCAATTACGACGACCTCTACGACTGGATATTCGAGAACCTTCCAACGGTCATCGATGACCCTAGAGAGCGCCTCGCTGCCATCGAGATGATGGCTAAGGCTGATATCTACCAGAACCAGGCGAGGAAAAACAATTACCGGCTCCTAAAGTACATGCTCGACCTCATGACAGGTGGAGTCGCTTTCACGAGGAAAAAATCAGAGGGAAAAGGATACCGGGGGCAGCTCGACCAGGTAATTATGTCCGCTGGGCTCCACCCGAGCAAGATCGGGACAAGCGAATCAAGCGAGGGGATAGTCATCAAGCCCAACGGTTGGCTAGGCAAGGATATCTGGGGGAGGCTGAACACGAGTCTCAAAGACATTGGTGCAAAATGGATCTACGGCAAGAACGTCTGGATCCTACCCTACTACAAGGAGCCCCAGACGAAATGGAGGTTCATCAAGACATTCCACAGCAGGCGGAGGCTCAAGAGCGTGACCCAGAGAATCGCCCATCACACACATATCTCATCGGCAAGGGCGAGGACCGATGTCATGCCCCTGCTATCCTACATGATACGGAACAACAGGCAGATGTACGACACCACTCACGCGTGGATGACAAGCATCCCTGAGAGGAAACTGGCTTATCTCAGAACCGGTTCCTTCGCAAAGGGCCCCAGAGACTATGTGAACATCGATAACTACGCCAAGTACAAGCAGAGGGAGACCCAAAAGCGCATCGAGGAAGCCAAGAAACAGAAGGAGTCCGACCTCAAGAACATCCAGCGGTGGCTTGATGACGAGAAGAAGGCCGCCATATGGCGATAAAATTAGGTAGCGATCACATATAGGTTGCAGTCAAAGATCATGAAAATCAATGGCTCTCCAAGCATGGAACATTTTTTACTTACCCAGATTACCCATAGACCATGAAATTCAGCTCATTCCCAAGGGTGAGGCTAGCCACCTTACCTACCCCGTTACAGTACCTACCTAACCTGACCAAGGCACTCGGAGGACCAAAGATATGGGTCAAGCGAGACGACCTGACCGGCTTAGCCTTCGGCGGCAACAAGGCAAGGAAACTCGATTACATCATAGGTGACGTCCTGGAGAAAGGTGCAGACGTGATAGTGACCGGAGCAGGTTTTCAAAGCAACTGGTGCACCCAGACAGTGGCGGCCGCCAAGAAGGCCGGACTCGACATCTACCTCGTTAAAAGCGCCCCATTCGAGGACTTTGACACCGAAGATTGGGACGGTAACCACCTACTGCACCACCTCATGGGGGCCCATGTCAAAACCGTCCACCCCGACAAGTTCAAGGATACCATCAAGGCTATCATGGAGAAGCTCAAGGACGAGGGGAGGAACCCCTACTACACGCCGGTAGGCGGCTCGGAGCCCATCGGTGCGGGGGGCTACTTCAACGCCGTGCTGGAGCTCACCTACCAGGCAAACAATGAGGGGGTCCACTTCGACTACTTGGTACACGCCACCGGATCAGGGGGCACACAGGCCGGGCTAGTGATGGGGACCAAGGCGTTCAACACGGGCATGAAGGTGGTGGGGGCCGCTGTCGGCTGGGGAGAGGTATCGGAGATGAAGGACAAGGTTAAGGGAATAGTCGAGGAGTCCAAGAAACGGTACGACCTCGATTTCAACCTCACCGAGGACGATCTCATCGTGTACAACCAGTACGCCGGTGACGGCTACGGTGTCATGAGCGACGCCAAACTGAAAGCTGTCAAGCTCATGGCCGAGACCGAGGGCATCATGATAGACCCCGTCTACACCGCCACTGCAATGGCCTGCCTCATAGACCTGGCCAGGAAGGGAGAGTTCAAGGAGACAGACAACGTCGTCTTCCTCCACACCGGAGGAGCAGTTGCCCTATTCCCGTACAAGGAGCCGTTGAGGGCCCACCTAGAGGGCGAGCCCCTCCCATGGAAGACCCCTGAGTGGAGCCCCCAGTAACACCCCCTGCCATCCGTTCCCATCCACAAATAAAAAAAACCAGAGTAACCGCCCACTGGTACCACTCCGAGTAAACCTTTATCCCCCCACCAGCCCTTGAACCCCTGAAATGACGGACCAGCTGGACCTCGACCTTACGCTACCCTACATCACCGCGGACCTGCCCGGCATCGACGGCAAGATCAGGCAGCAGCCAAGTCACTTCGCCGTAGAGGAGATACCCGTCTACCAGCCCCAGGGTATCGGCAACCACCTCTACGTCAACATAACAAAGGAGAACCTCACCACGAGGGAGGTCCAGCTGAGACTCGCCGACCTGTTCGAGCTCAAGCCTGAGGAGGTGGGCAAAGCGGGACTCAAGGACAAGTACGCCGTCACGACCCAGACTTTCAGTGTCCTGTTCAACGAAAGGGCCTCACCCAAGGAGATCACTCTCATCATCGAGGACAACATACCTATCAAGGTCAACTGGGCCAAGTACCACAACAACAAGATAAGGGCAGGCCACCTCATCGGAAACAGATTCACCATCCTAATCACCGACCCTGAGGGCTCGTTCCAGCAAGCTCAGGCCATCGCTGACAGGATCAACGAGACCGGTCTCCCTAACTTTTACGGGGTCCAGAGGACGGGCAAGGAGGGCGAGAACATCTACCAAGGCTGGCTCATCCTCAAGAAAAAGAAGCGGCTAGGCAACAGGTGGCTCAGGAAATACCTCCTGTCCAGCTACCAGAGCTACCTATGCAACCGGTACCTTGTGAAGAGGATAGAGAAAGGGCTATTCAACAAGATACTGCTAGGGGATATAGCCAAAAAGCACGAGACGGGGGGACTATTCTGGGTCGAGGACCCCGAGCTGGACCAGCAGAGATTCGACTCAAAGGAGATCAGCTTCACGGCACCCATGTTCGGCTACAAGATGAGCAAACCAAAGGACAAGTCACTGGCGTTGGAAGAGGAGATCCTGGCCGAGATGGGCTTGGATGTCCAGGAGTTCAGGGCTCAGCGGGTCAAGGGCACCAGGAGAATCGGCAGGATGCTGCCAGAGATTACCGTGTCTGACCTTAGTGATGGAATCCAGCTAGAGTTCACGCTGCCCAAAGGCGGTTTCGCCACCACTCTGCTGCGCGAGTTCATGAAAAACTAATCCACTAAACGCCTTGAAGGATTCTGAGAAGAGTCTGGGGGCACGTGAATCTCCCGCACGGAGGACGTAATTGAGGAAAACCAGCCCCCCATAAGGGGTCTTGGGTACCATTGGTTATTCTAAATCCTTCGGGTTTGATATCTCGATAAGGCTCTTGGCTTTACTAAAATAACGAATGACGTTTACGCCCTTTTTCGTCAACTCATACGTTACCTTCGTCCTCTTGTCCTTTCTGGACCCTGCGTGTTCCGTAATCAATCCCTGGTCGAGCATGGAGTGAAGGATTTCCTTGAGGAGTTTGTATGATAGGTTGGCGCCATACATTATCCTTGTAGGTTTGTTCGCACCGCCCATGATCTCGTTCAAGATATCAACGTATATCTCAAACCGGGATCTTCTAGTGCTCATTAATTTCCCTCACCTCTGAGTGAGGTTATTGGATATTTATTGTTTATGCATGACTTCATTCTTTTTTTCTATTCTTTCAGTAAATGATTTTTAACTTCATATTGAATATGTTGTCGTTGAGTAGGTAAACTCTACTAAGATTTTCATAATGGACTATTATTATGATTCAGCTTCACCAAACCACCTGTTAAGAAATGGAGAATCTGCAAGTATTATCAAGTAGATGGGAAAGCGATGCGGAATAACTTGACTAAGGACATGGCTTGCATTGATTCAAAGGATATTATTATTGAAACATGCACGCGCACC
Source organism: Candidatus Bathyarchaeota archaeon (assembly GCA_030613835.1). GTDB lineage: Archaea > Thermoproteota > Bathyarchaeia > TCS64 > TCS64 > RBG-16-57-9. Next base: position 13,169 of record JAUWLH010000015.1, read on the forward strand.
CCCCCTAGATTCACCTTCACTACTCTCACTTCTTTCACTTCCATTACTAAATACGTCGAATCTACGGGAATAGATGCGGCAGCTTCTTCAATTATGAAGGAACTGGATCATGAGGCTTCACCAGAGGATATGTTTCAGGTATGGGGTACGGATATCGGTTTTTCCAGTTTGGAGGAACTAAAGAAAATCATTCTACTATTAACCCGGAACGGTGCGATATTCCAATCTACGCCAGGTTACTGAAAGATGTCCTAGTTGGATACAGAAGGTCATCTAATCAAGTGTAATACATCATTTTACTCAGCAACCATTAAACGTAAAATGCATTGTTGTGAATAATTTAACGAAGATGGATGAAATTATAGTAGATTCTTACGTTTTATCCTAGCTAGATGGTAGAATGAAAGAGTTATCTATTGCCTTTCCAGAGGAGATCGAAGAGGACCCTGTGGCTCTGGACTATGGAGGTATAATTGGTCCATATACCGAGTACCTTATTCTTTTCATTGACCATGAGCAAGATCATCTCTCCCTGATCGTTGATGAAGAACCCAGGCATCTTCTCTCCCTTCAAGTACGAGAAATCGCCCTCGCCGATGTTAAGCTGATCCATGACGTAGCTGCTTGTGGGGGAGTAATTTGTCATGAGCTTCATAATCAGGCCATCGTTCTCGACCTTGTTCTCGACCTCGTCAAGGAACGGTGTGTTGTACAACCAGATCAGGTTAATATCAGAGACCACCATCTTAAAGCTGGACTCGCTTCCCTGAAGTAGCTCATTTAACCTGACGCTGATATGCTTCTTTCCCTCAAGTACCTGGAAGGTCTCCTTTGTTTGGCTGACCAATTCGGGCTCAGGCAGGCTTGCCCAAATCTTTAGGAGCTGAGCCTTATTCCGCTCCATCTCATGTATCCTCTGGCGGCGCTCCTCGATGAGGTTCGTGAGCACGCTCTCGAATGGGATCGCGATGAACTTCATGGGCCTCTCCATGATCCTGCTGACAATTCCTTGTGCCTCCAGTCTCCTAAGCACCTTGTAACCCTCTGTCCTGTGGACCCCAAGAGCCTCTGCAACACTCTGGGCCTTCTGTGCCCCGAACCTCGCCAAATAGAGGTACACCCTGATCTCGCTCTTGTTGAGACTGAATTTACCCAGTGCCTGTTCCACTTCAACAAGTGAGCCGATGTGGTCAAGCTCATCAGGTGTGAACGAGTTCCTGTTCTCGGATCTTGTGTAAACAGCTAGAATGTCAAGTTCATCGTTCATGAGTTCGCTTTTCTTCCTCGATTTCCTTTCGATGTCAAGTTGTCCAACCAACATTTTCAGCCGGGTTCAATACTAATCAAAATTACCTAAAAAGAATCTGGAGGTATAATCTAGATTCTGTGTCCATAATCTTAGGACTGGTTTTACTGCCTGAAATAGGCGAACGAGTTTATTATCCAAAGATATGGTATTATTGATTTGTGTGGAGAAAACACCCACACTCAAAGTTGCAAAATGGAGCAGAATGTTGTTATTTATCACTAAATACAGGGTTATACCACGTTTTTTTTCAAAACTTTTATTTGGTAAAACGTGTACGAATCTGATCCAATACAGGTATTACCCATGAACTGTCCTTTTTGCGGATCCAGCGAGCTCCGGACCCTTGAGACAAGAGACTCCCCCAATAATATGAACAGGAGAAGGAAGGCGTGCACTAGCTGCGGTCGCCGCATCACCACGTACGAGTACATCGAGCTTATTGAGTTAATGGTAAAGAAAAAGGACGGTAGACTTGAGAGATTCAACCTAGACAAGATCATCCGGGGATTGCAGAAGGCCGCCGAGAAGCGCCCTATCTCACCTGAGCAAATCAGGGATATTGCGGAAAAGGTCAGGCAGGGCATCCTCAGCGAGGGCAAGGAGGTCATCTCCAGCACGGAGGTCGGTGACCTGATAATGATGCACTTGAAGAAACTGGACTATGTTGCATACGTTAGGTTTGCCTCGGTCTACAGGGAGTTCAAGGAGTTAGAGGATTTCAAGAAGTTGATGAAAGAGGTTTAGACCTTCCACCAGTAAATATATGATTTTATAGAGATTAATTTAACAAATGCGCGCGCTATAATAATGTCTTAGCTGGTACTGGACAGAATCACTCTAAGGCCGGAGTGACCCTGTGTACCAACTGATACTGTCCTGTACCTAAACTATACGCTTACTTGTGTTTAGGTATAAATTTTTATACCGAATCCCGGGGTTCAACTATTTAATCTTCAAGACGTTCCAGCTTGAAGCTAACGGGCCTGATGCCATCGGTGCAGGCCGTATACATATACGGGGGTTTAACCCATGAATCAAAGTATCCTCCTTGTCTTATAACCGCGAGGTCCTTGTACAGATCCCTCCAGGCCCAGCTGCAGAAACCCTCAGGCATTTCTCCATCTTTTTCTACGATCCAATTAGTACCTTCCACATACTTGCATATTGGATATGGGTGATCTTTTCCTGGTTGGTTTGGTACATTACCGTCGAAGATGTATTCTGGATCAACTCGCTTGAATACTGTGATTTTTACTCTATGGGATGGCATAAAACCAAGCAACTATTTATAAAAAGAGGTATTTAATATTATTTGAAGTGGGTCCTATTCTGTAAATGTATGACTCTTATGAGGCCACGGCTTCACCTCATAAAAATATGATAAATCCGGATAAAGTCATGATAAGTTAACAAGTCATGACAACCGAATGTTGAATCATGAATTTTGACAACTTCATCTAACAGCAGCAGTACCCGCTGCGCCGTGTGTCTTATATCAGACGATTCCTCGCCCATGCAATGAGAGCATTCCTTACGACGAAGTGAAGCGGAACAATTCAACCATCTCCGCGAACTCCCCATAGAAATTTACTTTAAACCCAGGGCGCGCGCGTCTGTTTAAACCATAGTTTTTCACGCCTTCCACCAGTTGAACTCGATAAACCTGACTTTCTCGTTATTGACCACCGCAATTATGAATGCCTTGCGTACCGTACTCGCCAGTCTGCCGGCTTTAAC
>JAUWLH010000044.1 GCA_030613835.1 Candidatus Bathyarchaeota archaeon
CGTCGTGGAAGCCACAACCGCAGCGCTGGGTATCTGCTACAAGCTAGTGTAGATCTAATTGTACGCCCAATAAAATAAAAAACCTTTTTTTTATTTTCATTAGGAAGACTTTTCAATCAGGCTGCACGGATTGATGCGGGAAACTATTTGTCTAATAGGCAACTGCTGGTTAGCAAGATCGAGAACGGGATAGTCATCGACCACATCCCAGCCGGTAAGGCGTTTCAAGTTCTCAAACTTCTCAAGCTACCAAGCGACGCAAAGACCCTTACTGCCCAGAACGTCGATAGCGGCAGCATGGGAGCAAAAGACCTAATCAAGATAGAGGGAACATATCTCACCTCCAGCGAGATCGATATCATCGCATTCGTGGCCCCCAACAGCACCCTGAACATCATTCAAGACTGGGATGTCAAGGAGAAGCGCACCATCGAGCTACCAGAGGAGATCGAGGCGGTATTCCACTGCCCCAACACGTTGTGCCCAACGAACCAAAAGTACAGCGCCCCACAGACTAAGTTCAAGGTAGAGAGGGGCGAGCTCATTGATGAGACAAAGCTCCACTGTACCTACTGCGGGAGCATCACGTACTACGGCACCATTCTGAACAGCATACAGAAAGAGGAATTCAGGATCAAGCGCGGTGGTCTCGTTTCAAAGAAGAAGATCGAGCAGGTCTTCCTAGATGTGCTGCTAAAGGGGGGAGCCCTCAGGTTCCCCCCGAACCCAGACCAGCCCTTCATACTGAAGAGCGGTAGGCCCAGCCCATACTTCGTGAACCTGGGAGCCCTCACGGACGGCGAGAGCCTAGCCAAGGTCAAGTGGGCGTTCGCCAGCTACATCGCTTTCCTCATGGAAACGGGTGAGATCCCAGAGTTCGATTACGTGTTTGGGCCCAGTTACAAGGGAATCAGTCTAGCTGCACTTACTACAGAGGGACTCAAAGAGCTGTACGGAATGGACATCAGGTATATGTACGACAGGAAAGAGGTAAAGAATTACGGCGACCTCAGCACTGACAGGGTGCTGGTCGGCGCGAGCTACTTCAAACCTGGCCAGCGGATCCTCGTTGTGGATGACACCATCACCACGGGAATCACGAAGGTGGAGGTCATCGAGAAGCTAAAGTTACTCGGGGACCACGAGGTTGTTGGTCTGGTGATCGCTGTTGACCGTCAGGAGAAGCTGGGTGACTCCGAGAACATCAAGGACCTCGGCGCGGTGGAGTATCTGGAGAAGGAGTTGAATCTCAACGTCCATAGTATCCAGCACATCAAGACCATCTACGGCTTAATCAAGGACGGTTTGGATGATGATATGCGTAAGCTTTGGTTAGACTATTACAGCAAGTACGGCATCGCCGAGCTTGAGTAAACCCCCACTTTTTATCTACCCCTTCTCTTCAACTAGACATGAAGCATTTTGATGTTCTTGTAGTCGGAAGCGGCAGCGGCATGATGATCGCGGACGCGGCCGTCAACAACGGTAAGACAGTTGCGCTTGTCGAGATGGCAAAATTGGGAGGCACATGCCTCAACGTGGGGTGCATCCCCTCCAAGATGGTGATCTATCCTGCGGACATGGTGAACCAGATTAAGCACGCGGAGCAGCTGGGCATCAAGGTGACCATCGATGAGATCGATTTCCCGTTCATCATGAGGAGGACAAAGGAATTCGTGGAACATGACAGGCATCCCATGGAGGACGCCATCAACAAAGTGGAGGGACTCAGTTTCTATCCAGTGCAGGGAGAGTTCATCGATAATTACACGATGAAGGTGGGCGACGAGGTCATCAAGGCTGATACTATTTTCCTTGCAAGCGGTGCAAGGCCCTTCATACCTCCCATCAAGGGCATCGAGAATATCAATTACATCACTAACGACAACGTCTGGGACATGACGGAGAGGCCGGAGAGCATGGTAATTGTGGGAGGCGGATTGATCGCCGTCGAGATGGCTCATTTCTTCTCAAGTATGGGGGTGGACGTATCACTCCTCAGCAGGAGCCCTCGTCTCATCAAGAACGGGGAACCCGAGATTTCGGAGATACTCATCACATCCATGAGGCAGAGGATGCACATCGAGACAAACATCGAGGTCACAGAAATCGAAAAGAAAGGAGAGAGCCTTCTCGTCAAAGCCAGAGCCAAGGACGGCAAAGAGAAGACATACGAGGTGGATACAATATTCATCGCGGCGGGAAGGAAGAGCAACGCCGATCTACTGAAAGTAGAGAAAACAGGTGTCGATGTGGACAAACGGGGCTACATCATTGTGGATGAAGAGTATATGACATCAAAGAAGAATATAATCGCCTTCGGTGACGCCATAGGCAGGGACATGTACAAGCACGTCGCCAACGCCGAGGCAAGGATAGTCTGGCAGAATTATAGCCACGGCCACTCCCATCCAATGAACTATGACCTCGTTCCCTATGCGGCGTTCAGCTGGCCACAGGTAGCCTCCGTTGGGCTCACGGAGGCCGAGGTAAAGGCTCAAGGAATCAGTTACCTCATTGGAGAGTATAATTATAGCGACACCGCCAAGGGAGCCGCGATGGCAGAGGAGGACGGGTACGTCAAGGTGATCCTGACAAACGAGGACTACAAGATTCTCGGAGCGAGCATCATAGGACCATTTGCGCCCATCCTGATACAGGAGATTATCACTGTAATGAACGCAGGGGACGGAACGGTTCATCCCATCGCCGACGCGATGCACATCCACCCGGCATTATCCGAGGTGGTCCAGCGGGCTTTCTTCAACCTGAGGGAGCCAAAAACGGTTTAAATAACGCAACGCCGTTTTTTCAATTATATTCTGGTGGATCACATGACCGAGTTAAAGATAGGGACCTCAGCCCCAGATTTCTGCCTCTCTGACCCAGAGAGGGGAGAGATATGCCTCTCAGATCAGAGGGGAAAATGGGTAATACTCTACTTCTACCCAAAGGACAACACCTCGGGGTGCACCCTTGAGGCACTGGAGTTCACGTCAGCGGAGGATGAGTTCAAGGAGAAGAACGCGGTGATACTGGCCGCGAGCCCTGACAGCCTCAGGAGCCACACCAATTTCAGGGAAAAGCACAACCTCACCATCAATCTCCTCAGCGACACCGAGAAAGGGGTGTTAGAGGAGTATGGAGCATGGCAGTTGAAGAAAATGTATGGGAGAGAGTATATGGGAGTGGTCAGAAGCACGTTCATCATCGATCCTGATGGAATGATAGCGTACATCTGGACGAAAGTCAAAGTGAAAGGACACGTAGACGAGGTCATGACGAAACTGGAGGAGCTCCAAGGATGAACGTGACAGATGCGATCCACGTGAGGAGGGCATACAGGTCCCTTGAGGCGGTGGAGATCACCCCCGAGATAGTTGAAGACCTCGCCAGGCATGCCCAGCTGTCGGCATCGTGTAACAACAAGCAGCCCTGGAGGTACGTGTTCGTCTACGAGAGGGAGAGACTGGAGGAGATGTTCACTGCGCTGTCAAGGGGGAACCTGTGGGCACACCAGAGCTCCATGATAATCGCCGTGTTCAGCAAGGAGGAGGATGACTGCGTCATCAGGAGCAGGGTATACCACCAGTTCGACCTTGGCATGGCGACGGCCACTATGATCCTCAGGGCAACGGAGCTCGGTTTGGTGGCTCACCCCATCGCTGGCTTCAAGCCTAAGATGGCCAGGGGGATACTGGGAATACCCGACGGGTACACGTTATTGACACTGGTAATCGTGGGAAAGAAGATGGAAGAGATTCACCCAAGCCTCAATGAGGGCCAGGTGGAGAGGGAGAACGTCAGGCCAGAGCGGAAGCCACTGGAAGAGTTCGCTTTCCACAACAAGTTCAGTTCAAAGGAATAAACGAGATGACACAACTGAGCCCCAATAGACTGTTCCATGAGAAGAGCCCCTACCTACTACAGCACGCCTACAACCCAGTGGACTGGTATCCGTGGGGTGATGAGGCGTTCCGGGAAGCAAAGAGACTGGACAAGCCAGTGTTTCTCAGCATCGGTTACTCAACATGCCACTGGTGCCACGTCATGGAGCATGAGAGCTTCACAGATCAGGATGTAGCCGACCTCATGAACGAGGCGTTCATCAATATCAAGGTGGACAGGGAGGAACGGCCTGACATCGACAGCGTCTATATGGCTGTAAGCCAGATGCTGACAGGGGGAGGCGGCTGGCCCCTGACAATCATAATGACGCCAGACAAGAAGCCGTTCTACTCCGCCACGTACATCCCCAAGGAGAACCGGTTCAACGTGGTTGGTATGCTTGATCTCGTGCCCCAGATAACTAACTACTGGGAGAACCAGAGGGAACGACTGATGGACATCGGTGATAATATAGCAGCATCTCTGGGCTCAGGGAGTTCTGGTGGAATCGAGGATATCCCAGTGAGCGTTCTGGATACCGGGTTCATACTGCTTAATGAAAGGTATGATGAGGAGCACGGGGGGTTCGGTGACGCGCCCAAGTTCCCTTCCCCCCACAACCTATTGTTCCTGTTACGGTATTGGAAGAGAACGGGGAAAGAGAAAGCCCTGAACATGGTAGAGAAAACCCTCCAAAAGATGGTGAAAGGAGGGGTCTTCGACCATGTCGGATACGGGTTCCACAGGTACAGCACGGACCGGAAGTGGCTAGTCCCACATTTCGAGAAGATGCTCTGCGACCAAGCCATGCTACTGATGGCATACACCGAGACATACCAGGCCACTGGAAAGGAAGAGTACAGGGAGACGGCCGAGCAGATAATTGCCTATGTCCTGCGGGACCTCACCTCTACCTATAGCGGTTTCTACTCCGCGGAGGATGCGGATAGCGAGGGAGAGGAGGGCAAGTTCTACGTTTGGACTGTAGACGAGCTCCAGAATATCGCTGGAGACGAGGGGAAAGAGGTACTTGACTATCTCGGGGTCAAACCAGAAGGCAACTACCTAGATGAGACCACCAAAGAGAAGACGGGAACCAATATTCTGCACATTATTGGTGATGACCCGCCCGAAAATCTGGAGATAATCAGGAACAAGCTATTCGAGCAGAGGGAGAAACGCGTCAGGCCGCTGCTTGACGACAAGATACTCACGGACTGGAACGGTTTGATGATAGCGGCCCTGAGCAAGGCAGCTAGAGCTTTCCAAGTAAGCGAGTACGCAGAGGAGGCCGTAAGATCGGCGGATTTCATTCTCGGAAACATGTGGGACGGCAATGAGCTTCTTCACAGATATAGGGAGGGCGAGGCCCAGATCGGGGGATTCCTCAACGATTACGCCTTCACGGCTTGGGGACTCATTGAGCTTTACCAGACGACCCATGAAAAGAGGTTCCTAGATGCGGCTAATAGGATTAACGAGGTCATGATTGCCCTGTTCGCGGCCCCGGAGGGAGGATTCTACTTCACGTCAAGCGAGGCAGAGGCACTGCTGGCCAGGAGAAAGGAACTGTACGACGGTGCCATCCCCAGCGGTAACTCGGTGGCTTTCATGAACCTGATGAGGCTCTCAAGGCTCACTGGTAACACCTCACTTGAAGAGGAGGCCACTAAACTGTCTCGTTTCTTCTCCTCTTCGATTCTTGGAGCCCCACACGTCTACTCAATGCTGCTATCGGGGCTCGATTTCGCATTCGGTCCAAGCACGGAGGTCGTGGTATCAGGGAATACCGATGATGTCCGTGGAATCATCTCCCAGCTTGATCAGAGATATCTGCCCAACACTGTGGTTCACAGGTACTCGGAGGAGCTAGCGACCTCGGTCGGTTATATCGCCGGGATGAAACCTAGCGATGACCCCCTTGTCTATGTTTGCACCGGGTTTGTGTGTAATCTGCCGACTGGGGACTTGGAAAAAGTTTGGGAACAGCTGGGTGAAAAATAGATCCCTACTTTGTTGTCAGAGTGTACCTAGCTCCAGTTGGCGCCAGGGCTTCATCTATCTTGGTGATGAGTTCCTCCAGCTGGGCGCGCGCGTCATCGAGATATAGAAATTAAACGATCCGTTCCCATATAACCCGTTTTCAACTCAAATCCTTTATAAACTAGGATTCGAGAAAGCCGAAAACCGCTTATATACAAGCCCCGTAACCTTTCTTTAGTCAATAATAGGATTCTATGCAAATAGGAGCATCCAAAATGGATCAACTCAAACAAAAAATCGAGACCGCCGTATCGGAGAGCCAGTACGACGCGGTCTTGGCGCTGGGCGTGGACAACTATAACTACCTATCCAGGACAGTCCTACCCTTTGCGGAAAACTATCCATCAAGGAAAGCAGCGGTGCTGATGCCCAAGGAAGGGCCCCCCGTCGTTATAGTACCACAGGACTGGTCACAGGCAGTATTGGACCAGGGATGGACAGGTGAAATGCTCATTTACGACGAGAACCAGGGATACGAGACAGGGGCATTCGTCAAGGCCATGGAGGAACTCATCGTGAGCATGGGGCTTGACAAGAACACGATCGGTATCGACGCGGCACGCGTGACAAAGGGCTTGATGGACTCATTATCAGGAAAACTCCCTAGAGTACAGTGGGAGTCAGCAGACCCAATGCTCAGGGACCTCAGGATCATCAAGACAGCGGGTGAGATCGCGTTTATTGAGAGGGCCTGCAAGCAGTCCGATAGGGGGATCATCTACGCGTTGATGCACCTCGATGGAACCGTGGAGCACCAGCGGTACACCATAGCAGAGTTCGCAGAGAGAATGCGAGTTCACGCCAACGAGAACGGCGGCAGCGGGGTTGGCCTACTGAACTGCGGTTTCGGAAGTGATGGCCAGATTTACTACACACCTCAGAGAGGCTGGATAAAAACTGGAGACATCTTCAGGATGGACATGAGCAGCCACTATAGAGGTTACTGGACCAACGTCGGCAGGATGGGCGTGACAGGTAAGCCAAGTATTGAACAGGAGAACGCGTACAAGGAGAACCTCCAGCTGAGGGACAAGGCTCTTGAGATGTTAAAGCCTGGCGTGGCGTGCAACGAGGTCTATGCCCATGTGGCGAGGGCCGCGGAGAAACAGGCGATAGGGTTCTGGAAGGAGCCGGGCATCGGTCACGGGGTAGGTGCGAGCCACCACGAGGCACCGTACCTGAACCTCAATTGCAGCACCGAGCTCAAGCCTGGAATAGTCATTGCACTGGATATTTACACGTACGGTCCGAGGAAGGAACTCATCCACAACAAGGACGTCTACGCTATTACAGATGAGGGAAACAGGAAGCTCAGCTGGTACATGACATGGGACAAGATGTACCATGTTTACGGCATGAGGACAACTCACTAGGAAGAAAATGAAATGAGAGAAGAGATAATTGAGAAAGTTAACGCCGGGATAAGTGAAGCGGGATATGACGCAATCCTAGTGTTCGGTTACGACAACATCCAGTACATATCAGGCGCGTACCTCCACTTCCCCCAGTCCTTCCCCGATAGATACATGGCGATCTTTTGGCCCAAAGAGGAGATGGCGACTTGCGTACTCCCCCATGAGTGGGAGAGTAGCTTCCTGAACCTCAGCTGGATAAACAAGACAAAGACCTACATCGAGAAGCCTGGAAGCCCCAGTGGCATCGTTGAGGCCGCGGTACACATCACCAAGAACACCGTGAGGAAGACTGGCAGGATCGGGATCGATGTCAACAGGACCCCGCTCAACGTCTACAATAGGCTCAAGGGAGCGTTAGAGGACTTTGAGTTAGTCCCATGTGATGACCTGCTCAGGGAGCTGAGGTTGAGGAAGACGCCCAGAGAGCTTGAGCTCCTCGATGAGGTAGTCTCCAAGAACGACCAGGCCATCGCGGGACACGCCCACCACATCCTGGTCCTCCAAGTAAACGGTGAGATGAACATCACCGAGGGAATAAGGACCCATGCCATAGAGAGGGAACTCGACGAGGTTGGACACCAGGCAATTGCTCAGGCGGTTGCCGAACCCAACATGAAGAAGTGGTGGCCCAGTGCACCCATGTTTGGCATCGGCTTAGACAAGAAGCCCCTACATAGGGAGTGGCTAAGGATGGAGCTCGTCTCAACGGTGAACGGCTACTGGAGCAACGGATCAAGGATGCTTTCCATGGATGAGCCCACCGAGGAGATGAAGGTGGACTACCAGAATCTAGTTACCCTTAGGGCGACAGCTAGGGAGGCTTTGATTCCAGGTGCAAAGGCCAGTGATGTCTACAAGGCGGTCAAGGCAACCGCAGACGAGAAGGGAATAGTGCTAGAGCCCAAACTGACTTTAGGGACAGGAATCGGGGCTAGTAACTACGAGCCTCCATATATCTCAGGGGCGGACGAGACCGTGCTTGAGCCGGGGATGATCATAGTGTTCTCCCCCGCGATCAGGGACTTCAAGGGCAACCTGCTGATGTCAAAGGACACCTTCCTCATCACAGAGGAGGGAAACAAGATCATCGGCTGGTGGAAGGACTGGCGTGAGCCATTCATAGCCAACTACACCTTCTAGCCAAGGGTTTTTTACACCATTTTATCCTCATACCTTCCATTTCTTTTCAGGTGGAGGATACTATCATATGTCGAGGTAAATGGATACTTCAGGATCAACGGCGCCAAGAAAAGCCCACTACTCTGAATGCAGGGGACACCCCGCTATGAGTCGTTGATGTGTGACCTCACGCAACATTTTACTTTCAGCACAGCTTTTATAGCACCCCAGCTGTATTTGCGAATCACCGAGATGCCTCATGATGTATGACTTTCTATCACTCGATGACTTAGACGTTTCAGGCAAGACGGTTTTCCTGAGGGCTGACATAAACAGTCCCCTGGACCCCGCGAGCAAGCGCATACTCGATGCCACACGCATCCAGGCGATAATACCAACCATCAAGAGTCTGAGTGAGGCAAAGCTGATCATAGGCGCCCACCAGAGCAGGCCAGGTAAATATGATTTCACTAGCCTTGAGAGCCACTCCAAGGTACTCCAGATGTATCTTGAGAAACCCGTCATGTACACCGATGATATCATCGGGAAGGAAGCCCAGGAATTGTTCAGGAACCTCAAGGACGGAGATGTACTCCTATTAAACAACGTCAGAATGAGGGAGGAGGAGAACATCAGGGCCCCCGTGGAAGAGCTCCAGTCCACGGAGTTCGTCAAGACCATGAGCCAGTACGTGGACATCTTTGTCAACGATGCGTTCGCGGCTGCCCACAGGAGCCAGGCAAGCCTCGTCGGCCTTAGCATCAAGTGCCCCATGGTGGCTGGCAGGCTGATGGAGAGTGAGCTTTCAGCCCTCAACAGGGTGATCGGTGATCCTGCACGGCCAAGCGTCTACATCCTAGGCGGGACAAAAGTAGAGGAGCGTATCCCCGTCATTAACCGGGTCCTGCAGGATGAGATCGCAGATACTATACTCATCGGCGGGCTCGTCGCGGACAGCTTCCAGATGGCCAAGGGCTTCATGGGTATTAGGTACGAGGAATTGGACGAGGCTGAAAAAGAGGAGGTTAAGGTCTGCAGGGAGATACTAGAAGAGCACCCAGGAAAGATACTTCTTCCAATTGATGTGGCAATGGATGTGAAGGGGGAGAGGGTTGAGGTGTTCATTGGCAGCATCACGGAGGAGAAGAATATCTACGATATCGGGCTCAACACCATCGCACAGTTCACCAGTATCATAAATAAAGCGGGCACCGTAGTCGCGGAAGGTCCATTGGGCATGTTTGAGAGACGGGGATTCGATATAGGAACCAAGGAGTTGCTCAGAGGCATGGCACGTTGTAATGGATACACGGTAGGGGGAGGTGGACACATGGGAGGAATGACCTCGATGTTGGGAATATGGGACGCGATGAGCCACGTATCCACTGGTGGGGGCGCCATGCTGAGCATGCTGGC
>JAUWLH010000064.1 GCA_030613835.1 Candidatus Bathyarchaeota archaeon
TTCAATCCCCTGAGGAATTTCTGTAGCGGGGTCTTACCACTGTGGCTACTGAAGTCAAAGTGTTTGACCTTGGCGTTCACCTTGGTGTCCTTGTCCTTTATGGGGAACATCCCGGTCTCCATGAGCCTTGCACCCTTGGTGCCAGGTACCTGGAAGCTGACGATGAATATACTGTTAAGAGGGTCTAGGGCCAACTTCTCCATATAGAACATGACTGTTCCTCCCTGAAGCATGCCGCTTGGTGCGACTATGACTTTTGCCTTCCTGACGGCGTGCCTCCTGTCCCTCCATCCCCTTATCTCGTGAACGTTTCTCAGGGCATTTGCATAGGTCTTTGGTGTCTTCACCGAGTCAGGGATTTCAAGCATCACCTGATTGACCGCTCTTGCCATTCCATCCAGTAGTGTGTACTCGTTTAACTTGTGGGCGTGGAGTACACTCAGAATCTCGTGGCTCCTGCCAACCGCAAAGGCGGGTACTAGAACCCTACCCCCCTGGTTGAGGGTCGCTTTGATGTCCTTGATGAACTCATTTTCAAGGTCCTTCCTGTCTGGGTGCTCGTGCATCGCGTACGTTGACTCAACGATAACCGCGTCGTAGCGCTTCCTGGGTACCTTGGCTGCGTTTGTGAGCCTTGTGTTTACGGTATTGAAGTCGCTGGTGTACAGGATCTTCTTGCCGTTCACGTTGATATCAATCATGGCGCTGCCAGGTATGTGACCAGCGTCCAGAAGCTGGAACTCGGCGTCCTTGATCTGGACCTTCTGGCCGTAGCCCAGGTCCTTCCTCTGGAGCTGCATCTTTTCCAGCTCCAGGTACTCGAAGGGAAGGTAGTAGCTGTTCAGCTTGATGAGATCCCTGATGAGTATCTTCATCAGATCGCCCGTGGTCCTCGTGTGGAATATGGGCTTTTTCTCGTTGAGATAGAATAGGGGGGTACCACCGCTATGGTCCAGGTGGGCGTGACCGACGATGATTCCGTCGATGTCCCTAGCCCTTACGTGTCCTGGAAACTCTGGTGGATTTCCTGGCTTTACACCGTACTCTAGGAGTAGGTTTGCGTCTTTGCTCTTAACCGTGACGGCGTTTCCACCAACTTGGTGGGTGCCGCCATGGAAAGTTAGTTTTACCATTACTTTGTCTAACCTAGTCGAAAAACCATTTATGCTCCCTTGCGGAGCGGCTTTTCAGTCCTTTCCCTGACGATCAGCTCTCGCTGTCTCCCCTAGGGGGACGCGTGTTAGATACAACGCTTATTCTTATACTTTACTTATAGTGGTTAAAAACAGACGTACTCAGCTTAGTTGAGGGTTTGGAGTAGCTGCTCAAGGCTCTCCATGGTATCATCATTGCCCAGCTCCTCTGAACGGATAATGTTCCCGGGTATGACTATCCCCCCCAGCTTTTCCAGCAATGTTTCCTCCAGAGGCGTGTCCTTTAAGATCAGTACGATATGCTTGTGAGGGTACTTTTCTACGTACTGTCTCACATACTCTGTCGCGCGCTGGATGGTCTCGTGGTCCAGGGGCTTCGCTATCTCGTACTGACTCAGCGGGTAGGTCTCAGCTAGGTTCGCAGGAACAACGCCGTATGGGGCAGCGACGAAGCAGTAGTGAACTCTATCGTCGCTCATTCTTTTCTTGAGCTTCTTGAAGCCCTGGTTGCCGCTGAAGGGCCTGTTCTTGGGCTCGCTCATGAGCACTAGTATGCTCTTGTCGACTGGCCTCCTGTAACTGCCCAATAACTGCTCCTGATGCCTGATGACCTCGGGCTTGGAGAGGCTGTGGTAATCATAGTAGAACAGACCCCTTCCCTTGAAGCCGTCGCTTCCCTCCTCAAGGTACTTGTCATACATGCTGAGGCGCTTCAACGCGGACGTCATCTGGGAGTGGCCCTTGGCACGGGTCTCAACCAGGTCCCAGAGGTTGCCCTCTACGATTGCCTGCTTGATGGTCTCCATCTCAGTCATTGTGATATGCATGTTGTGCTCTGCTATGAGTCTCGTCCTATCGCCTCTGGGCAGAACCGCTAGGTCCTCCGGGCTCTTGTTCCTGCAGACAGGGCAGCTGCATGGCAGGTATTTGAGGTTCTTGAACTGTAGGGTGCCCCTCACTGTGAGATACCTCTCGTCCTTGGCGAACAACGCGTAGGCCGCAGAGTCGAAGAGATCATAGCCCATGGCGACGCACATGGCGAAGATGTTCGGGTGTCCTGCCCCGAAGAGGTGGATAGGTCGCTCAATGGGCGCGTGTATCTTGGCGGTCATGGCCATATCCACAAGGACGGGGTACAGATAACGCTCCATTACCTCGGTCGGACTGCCAAGGGCATGGAGGTCGAAGGGCATCTCGCCCACCGCCTTGGCCGATTTCTCGACCAGATCAAGGTATTTTCCTCCTTGGATGGGGCCGACCCAAAGGTTTTCGGAGCCCTCTATCAGCGGCAGTGCCTCCCTTGCCCTCTGTAGGGTCTTGTCAACCGAATACTCGACGGTCTCACGGGGAATATCCCATCCAGTGGGAATGTCGAGGATCACGCTGATGTCGCTGCCTATCTTCTTCTGCCAGTCGATGATCTGGGGCTGGGTGACCTCCACCTCGCCGTAGACCAGGATCTGGTATGCGCCGCTGTCAGTCATTACTATGCCGTCATAGTCCAGCAGCTTGTGGAGCTCAAGATTGGGGACATCAAGGAAGTGGTTGCGGATGATGTAGCTGTTGGTGATGAGGATATTGCACCCGAACTCCTCTTTGAGCCTTCGGGGAGCGATGGTCTGAATAAGCGGATTGACCACGGGCATGAAGGCGGGGGTCTCCAAGGTCATGCCCCTCACCCTCAGCTTCCCGATTCTTCCGAGCAGGTCTCTGTCCCTTAGCTCAAATGACATAGGGCTCAAAATGCGGTTCCTGCAATATATATTCGTCTTTTTTTTTGATGAAAAAAGGAGTTATGAGGTCTCTTGGATGAACCTGTTGTAGATGTCCTGTACCCTGCTCGCCGCTGGCCCAGTTCCCTCGATTACCCCGGTCTCGTTGAGCCTGATCTTGCTCATGACGATGAGTATACCCGCCTCCGGCACGTACTGCACCATGCTTGGGAACACGCGCTCAAGCCTCTCCTTGAGACCCGTTAGGTTGAACGGGGTATCGGTGGCCATTATCTTCGCGATCACGTTCCCAGTCAGGATTAACCTGTGGTACTTCGTCCCCTTCGTGCCTTTCACCTCACCTAGCGCGATGCTCATGCTCTGAGAGTCGTAGCCCAAGAGGTTGCCCTCGTAGGTATTGCCCTGGGAGTCCTCAACCACCACGGGTTTTCCGACTAGCTGTCCGAGTTCCTCGAAAAATTTTCTTCCTGTAACGGCCGCCACTTGTAATTACCTCTGCCCTACCACTATGATTTCCTTATATAAAAATCGCTGAGGTTTTGGCTATTCAGACTCTGAATTTCTTGAAGGTGACCTGGGAATCCTTTGATTTTCGCTGCTTTAGCTCTTGAATTATCGCCACTGCCTCAGTTGTTGTACTGCTACGGGCGAGGACCCTAGCTCCGTGGAGGTCCACCTTGGCACCGCAGTGAGTGCATGACTTGGTCTTGTTGGCGGTGCTCGCCATGATTATCTTTCCGCAGCCGTGGCAGTTTATTATAAGGTACATGGTCGGCTCAACAACAGTCGTAGGGTCTCTGGGTATGTCACCCAGTCTATGATGGGCTTGTCGAGTGCAACGCCGCCCTCAATCAGGTCATAAATTTGTTCAGCGGTTTCATCGGAGGACTGGCCTGATATATCTACCTCAATAACCTTTGAGGATGGGATGAGTTCAAGCGCCTCTCCAGTGATAACACCCATTATCTCGGCCTCAAGGTTCTCCCAGACCTTCTCATTACTATAATGGCGTGTCTCCAAGACGCCCTTCAGATCCCAGGGCTGCCTCCTGAACACAAACAAGCATGAAATCAGCGGCTCATCCACCAGATCGTGGGCGTAATGCCCGTCGACGATGACAGGTAAGGCGGATTTTTCGATGATATCCCTGACTGCGGATCCCAGGGCGTCCATGTCCACCACCTTGGTATCACGTTTAACATCATCCTCAGTCACGTAACCTTTCTCGATGGAGAACTTTGATAGCTCGATGTGCCTCGCACCAAGTCTCTCTGATAAAATGGTTGAGACAGTTGTCTTCCCCGTGCCGGGGGTTCCTGTCACGACGTAAACTGGGGGTATTGTCATCACTCTTTCTTTGTAGCGTCCTTGATCTTGATCATGTCGCCTAATGTCCTGGGCCCCATAGGTCGAGAAAGGACCGAGCCTGAACTCTTGGCCGCCTCCTCAAGGATTGAGATTCCCAGCTCATTCTGTATCTTACGAACAAGGTTCATGGGTGGGTTCATGAGCGCCTTCTCCAGCTTTTTGACAACAGACTCCTTCTCGCGTATCTTCCTGGCAAAGTCCTCTACAGATAGGCCCTTCTTCTGGCGAGCCTTCTTGATCAGCATTCCATACCCATCAACGAGCTCCAAGGACTCGGCGGCGTCAATATCGCTCCTACGCCTTGGACGTGGCTGAGCCGAACGCCTCCTGGTTGGACTCTTCCTAGCCTGAGGTCGTGCCGGGTCCCACGTCTGCGTACCGAACTGAGAGCACTGGCCGCAGACTGTAAGTTTACCGCCCTCTATGATTCTGTAATTTGGGGCTCCGTAAATCTCTCTACCGCATACCTCGCAACGCATCTATAAACCTCATAATCAGTGGGGCATCGTCTTATATAGAATCAGTGGATATGCATCCCAAATGAACAGGGATCTCGAAAAACTGAGAGCCATAGCAGACTACCAGTTCGGGTACGGCACAGGAACCGCGCTTTTCCCCGACGAGTCCGAGGTGGAGTACAGCAGGAAAACTAGCAGGCCGAGACACATCTTCATAGGGGACACGCTGCTGGCCAACTACAGGCCCAACGATGCCCTGTTCACCATAACCATCGCAGGGGCCGAGAGGATCATCGAGGGAGTGGAGAAGTTTGACCAGTACGTGATTGTCGTCGATGATGTCCTAGAGTTCCTGGAGCAGGGAAAGAACCTGTTCTCAAGGCACGTCAGGGAGGTCGGGGGTGGCGTCAAGCCAGGCCAGGAGACCATAATCTTGGATACTGAAGGAAAGGTGGCTGCTGTGGGGAAGGCCATCCTAACAAAAGATGAGATGTCTAGGTTTAAAACCGGCGTAGCCGTAAAAACGAGAAGGGGAAGAAAGAGGCACAGGTAGCCTACTTGTCGTACTTGTCCCATAGACCTACTTTTCTGCGCCTGTTGCCCTTGCTGAAGTGAGCCATCCTGACAACCGTGTCGTTGCCCTTCTCAAGTTCACGCGCTTCGTCGCAAAGCTTGGCCGCCTGCCTGGCCGCCTCGTGAGCCGCGGTGAGCACTGGGATGGCATCATTCCTGTCCTTGAGCTTGAAGACGGCCTCTGTTGAGAGCTTAGCAACCTGTCGGTTGATCTCGTGGGCTGCCATTGCCTTGCCCTGCGCGTAGGGGTTCTGCAGCTCGCTGGCAGCCAACGCCCGCTTCTTTGTGATGATGATGCGGGGCAACTCGGGTTTGTCTCCCGCCTTTATGCTGTCGATAACTTTGTCCAGCTCTGACTGGATGAGCCTGAAGACCCCTGTGACGGCCAGTGTCCTGAGAACGTCAGCGTTGAAGAGTGCCATCTCGACTGGGTCGAGGTATGCGCTCTTTGCGCTGATCATGGGGTCACCGTAGATGACCAGGTAGCCCATCTCCTCTGGGAGTTCCTTCATGTACTTCCTGGATGGCTCGTCCGAGACGAGGATAAGGGGCTTGCCTGTCTCCTCCAGCACCTTTCTCGCGGCCTTGGGGCCTTTCAATGCAGCATTTGGGGAGATGATGACGTAGAGATCGCTCTCGATTCCCG
Source organism: Candidatus Bathyarchaeota archaeon (assembly GCA_030613835.1). Taxonomy (GTDB): domain Archaea; phylum Thermoproteota; class Bathyarchaeia; order TCS64; family TCS64; genus RBG-16-57-9. Next base: position 5,933 of record JAUWLH010000064.1, read on the forward strand.
CAGCCATCCTGGCCACGTCCTCGGAGTCCTCTACCTCCATGCTCACGGAACACGAGACTACGCGCATCTTTATGTCTTTCCGGGCGCTCCTCTCGTCGAGAAGTGCCTCAATGATGATTGTCGTACCGATGTACCCGATCTTAACGAATGTGATTGTTATCAAACTTAATCACCTAAACTGGTTAATCTACACCCGTTCCCAAGATAAGTTTTCGGAGCAAACAGGGGGAGAGGAAAGTGTTGAATATAGTATTAGCTGATGGTTAACTGGTGTTTTATTGAGCAAAATTCAGAAAGAGAAGAAGACGGCGCTGGATTTTCTCGACGATAACAGGCAGAGGCTCAGCGATTTCCACATGGAGATATGGAACCTGGCCGAGCCTGCATTCAGGGAGTACAGATCAGTAGCCGCATACGTAAAGCTCCTGAGGGACGATGGCTGGACCGTCGAGGAGGGCAGTGGTGAGATGCCGACGGCCTTCTGTGCCATCTGGGGCGAGGGCAAGCCTGTCATCGGGGGCTTCGCCGAGTATGATGCGGTGCCTGGTACTAGTCAGGCCAATGTCCCTTACAAGAAGCCAAGGGACGAGAAACTCCACCCATACGCGGCGGGGCACACGGACCCCCACAGCGGGCTGGGGACTGGCGCCCTGTTCGGGTTCTTGGCCGCGAAACACGCCATGGAGAAGCATGGGTTAAAGGGCAAGTTGAAGCTGTTCGGAGAGCCAGCCGAGAAAGTATGCGGTTCCAAGCCGGTTCACGCCGCCAAGGGCTACTTCGACGACTTCAACGCGTCTTTGCCCTATCATCCAGCTGGTTACAACACTGTAAGGTACGAGATCAACGCGGCCAGCTACTGGAACACGCTGTACACGTTCGAGTCGGTACACCCGGAGAACTGGTTCAGGCCCAAGAACATCCCGTTTAAGATGCTGGGGCACGCAGGCGGTAGGATGCCCGCGGCCCTGGATGCAGTCTGCCTCATGTACACAGCGACAAAGTACGTTGAGGACGCCATGCTCCCTTACACGGCGTACTGGACACTCAACGAGTACATCATGGTGGGCGGGCAGGCCACCAGCGATAACCTCCCGCCGAGGATCGCACAAATCCAGTACGCCCACAGAGCCCCACTGCTGGAGATGCAGGAGCAGATATCCAAAGTGCTGGACAACACGGCCAAGGGCATAGCCCAGATAACGGGGTGCAGGGTGACGAAGCGCATCATAGCAAGGACTAGGACAGGTCTCAGCAACAAGAAGCTCTCGGAGATACTCTACAGGAACCTTGAGACGGTCGGCCCACCGGTTTTCGACGAGGAGGCCAGGGAGTTCGGGAGGAAGCTGCAGGAGAACCTGGGCTACGAGTCTATGGAAGACCCCTTCACCGAGAACTGCCAGAAAATCTCGCCCATAGATTACATAGACAAGGACATCCGGTACCAGTTCCCGGACTGGGTGACATACCAGGGCTCGGACGACTACGTTGCCTACCAGTGGACAGCCCCATCGACGAGACTGAACACGGCAAACGCGACCCTCAGGAACCCCAACCCCTCCAAGCCCCTGCCCCTGTGGGCCAGGTTTGCGCTCAACGGGTACTCTGCCTGTATCGACCCGGGGATCGTGACGGCTGCCAAGACGCTGGGCTCTACCATAGTGGACTTGGTGACGCACCCAACTGACCTTGCGGAGGCAACCCAGGAGTTCATGGACAGGACTGGGGGCGGAATAGGTGGGAGCAAGTGGGTCAAACCTCTTCTAGAGAAGGATTTCTACCCACCCATTGACCTGCCGTGGCCCGAGTATGTGACGACCCAGCGCGGGTTCGAGTGGTCACTGA
>JAUWLH010000122.1 GCA_030613835.1 Candidatus Bathyarchaeota archaeon
CATGGCTCATGATAACAATAGGCGGTCTTGGGAGCAACCCCGGCGGGTACGTTGGCACCCTTTTCACCGTCTCTATCATTAAAGCACTCACTCTCTCGCAGCAGTCCCTTGGCCCCATGCTGATCGGAACGAAGTGGATACAGCTCATCGGTTATTTCGAGGACATTATCCTTGGGGGCCGTTTACTGCTTTTCCTGATTTTCAAGCCCCGTGGATTGGTGCCGGAAAAGAACCTGGTAATCAGGGACGTGAATTATATCGATATCATACTTGGGAAGGACCCGCTTAGGAAGAAGAGGTCTTCTCCATCCTCTCCTTGATCCAGCTGGCAGCGGTTATAAGCAACGGGTTGGGGGTTTCGACAACCGGTATATCCCTGGGCCCCACGCTTAGCTTTTCCTTGTACTCCGGCATGGGGGCGTATATAACGCTGGCCCAGTAGATGCGACCCTCCTTCCTCTCCTTGAGGAGCTCTTTGGAGTTGAAAGGGAGAGGGCTGTGGTGGAAAACGATTCCATTGGCCCAGTTCAGTATTATTGCGTGCCCTGAGTTCTGGATCAGCGCCCCCGTCTCCGCGATCTTCTGGAGGCTATACTCTACCATCTCCAGTATCACCAGTTCCTCCGCGGGCTTGTACTTGATCTTCATTGTCTAACCTTCTCCTTCGCTGTTTAGAAATGCATTGGTGGGCCCGCTGAGATTTGAACTCAGGACCTTCTGATTATCAGTCAGACGCCATAACCGTTCTAGGCCACGGGCCCAATGCAACAGCATTGATGGTACATCTCAATTAAATATCTTACTCATTCTGTGGAGGATGACGTTTTATTTGATGTATATCGCCAGTATCGTTGTCAGGATGATTATAGCTGAGCACACTAGGACCCTGAGGATGATGGGCCTGATGATCTCCATCTCGGGGATGGCCTCAACGTTTCCGCCGACGGGGATGATGTTCCGTGCCTCGGGCGAGCTTATGGTTATCTGGATTACCCCAATTTTTACACTGAGTATAGGTTTTAATGTAAAAACTGTAAAAGAAGTGTAAGAATTACACTCTTAACCAATTACCGTATAACACTTTACGGTTATTTCCCTTAATCATTGACGGAATTACAACCTTTTTTGTTATACAGTTGACGGTTATTCTTTACACAATCTGTATAATAAAGAAAAGTGGATAACGGGTTTCAGGTATCCTATCAATACAGCCTTCTTCGGTGGGATTTATTTAATGCACATTATCTAGTACAGGTAATGTCCAATTACAGTCCGACGCGGGATACCCTTGCGAAGAGGATAGCGGGTGAGATCGTCTTGAGCGCTGCACCGGGGCAAACCATGAGGAAGTGGAGGGGTCTGCTGAGCGTGAACCAGATTGATATGGCTAAGGCGCTGGAGCTCTCGCCATCCGTCATAAGCGACTACGAGACGGGTCGCAGGAAGAGTCCTGGCGCGGGGTTCATCAAGCGTTACGTTGGCTCACTGCTGGACATCGATGTGATACGTGGCGGCCACTACATCAAGCAGCTTAGCAGGATCACCCTTGATCCAAGCGATGTGTTCTCCGATATCAGGGAGTTCATGGCACCGGTGTCGATCCAGGAGATTGTTGAGGCAGTTGATGGGGAGATGTACAACGGGATGGATCAGGTGGAGCAGGATGTCTTCGGTTACACCGTGGTGGACAGCATGAAGGCCATCATGATGCTGAGCGGTCTGGATTTCTACAGGATATTCGGGACCACCAGCGAGAGGGCCCTGGTGTTCACCGGCGTGAGCCGGGGCAGGTCCCCTATGATCGCAGTCAAGATCAGCCCATTCAAGCCGAGGGTTATCATCCTTCACGGTCTGGACGGTAAGATTGATCCCCTAGCGGTCCAGCTTGCGAGGCACGAGAACATTCCCTTAGCTGTGTCTGGGATGGAAACCGAGGACGAGCTGGTGGCTTCCCTTATCGACCTCTACCAGTCCACCGGGTAGCTGCTTGTTGGGACCGCGCCTGATAGGGGTTGAGAAGTTTTTCCTTTTACTCGTACCTGAGGGCCTCCACAGGGTGAAGGTTTGCCGCCTGCCATGACGGGTATAGCCCCGCGATCACGCTTGTGAGCACCGCGAACAGGACAACGGCGAGTCCCAAGTCATAGGTCACAGATACGGGTAACCCTATATAGTCCCCAACGACCACGCCCATGGCGAATCCCAGGGCTGCCCCTAGTATTCCCCCCAGCACGCCCGTTATTGTGGCCTCGCTGATGAATAGCAGGAGCACCTCAGTGCTCTTGGAGCCCAGTGCCTTGAGTATCCCGATCTCCCTGGTGCGCTCCATGACGCTGATGGTCATGGTGTTGATGATGCTGACCCCTGCCACTAGCAGGCTTATGGCGGCGATCCCGCCCAGGACTGCCTCGATGGTGCCTATTACCTGGCCCACCTGTTCCTGGATCATATCGAAGCTCATGACCATGACCCTGTCCTCGAACTTTTCCTTAATCTCATCGACCACGAGGTCCACGTTCTCCATCTTGTCCACTTGGAGGGCGACAAAGTCCACCGTACTCCCCGTCTCGAATATGGTCTGGGCGTCCCTGAATGAGAGCATGACGCTTTTGTCGTCCTCTGACCCGAAGGTCCCGCCGACCTCCTCCAGGATTCCTACTACCCTGAAGGTGGCTTCCTTCTGCTCGCTTCCAACGTAGAAGTTGAAGGTCATCCTGTCCCCCACATCGATGAGGGGCTCCTCCTCTCCCTTGGGCTGGGATATTAGGTGCCCTATAACGATGGCTCCCTGGTCCGCCTGGATCAGGGTCCTTCCCTCGGCTACCTCGAAGGAGCTGTATATATCGAAGTAAACGGGGGTCACTCCGAACATGTTGGCCATGTACGTATCTCCCCTGATTGTGTATGTCCCGAACTTGTTGGCGATGATGGGGGCCATGCGTTTGACGTTGGGTATCTTCTCAAGTATGGTGATATCTCGCCAGTTGAAGCCCTCGCCCACGAGGCCCCTTCCCTGCCTTATCTCGAAGGGTATGACCATGACGTTGTTGGGGCCGAACATCTCCAGCTGGCCCGAGACCTCTACTGATAGGCCCTGGGTTATGCTGACGAGGCCGGTGACTGCTGCGCAGCCTATGAGTATGCCCAGCACGTTCAGTCCGAGCCTGAACTTTTGCTCGCTCAGTCCCTGGAAGGCAGTTAGTATGGTATCCTCTAGCTTCAACTCGTATTTCCTCTCGCGGTGTCGGATATAAACACGGCTGGTGTTAATAGCCACTTGACATAAGGAAAAAAATAATTCTTACCGTGCATGTTTCTGCCTGGGAAAAACCATTACCTATCCGGGTTATACACTTGATCTCAGCCTGCCTGGGAGGTTCTGGGGCTTCTTTTCCGTAAAGGGGGTTATTTGGGGATGGAATAGCCTGCCCCCTATCCTTCCCCTAGTCTACTGTATCACGTTCAAGGGACTTGATGTATTCCGGGGGCAGGCCTAAGGTCTTGGCTCCATCGATCATGTACTTGAGGTACAGCTTGGTCGGGTTGAAGGGGCCGCGTGGGTTCGTGGTTCTATAGACGTGGGCCAGCATGGGCTTGCCTGCCTCGCTTACCACCATTATTGGGTGTCTGTAGTAGTTGCCGTTTGGTACGCCTTCGATGGTGTCAAGGTGCTCCATCTCGTCCGGCGGTATCTCGTAGACTGCCCCGCGTACGAGTTTGTTGATGGCGGGCTCGATTCCTGTGACTCCTCCCTTGTAGTTGGTGCTGTAGTAGTTGAACTGGACCTCCCAGTTGGGGATCAGTGCCTTGCATATGAACTGGGCTGACGGCGTGTGCCTTTTCAGGTTCTGGATGTCCATGAAGCTGCCGTATGTGAAATATAGCATGGGGAAGGGAATGCCTCGTCTCGATAATAAATTTCCCTGCCTCAAAGTGATTCAAGGTTTTTTCCTTCGAGCAAAATTCCTAATGAGCAATACATTCTAATGTTTGTTTTGTTAGTTTTATATGATAAATCTAAATCGGGTCGCGCGTGCAGCCAAGACAATCAGAAATACGTAGGGATTTAACGTAGAATAGTATGTGGTTATGAAGTGGAGTCCAGCAGGGCAACTGGTTCTCCTCCACTGTAGTAGACCCGCGGCGTGTTCATATGGAGGTGATTGAGCAACGAGTACACCATCCATCCAGCCGTCTCGGCGGTCTTGGATAGCGTGTTCTCGCCCTCCCGGCCGATGATCTCCACGACGGTGCCTTTCTCGGCGTCAACGCCTTCAAGGTCCACCAGGTAGTGGTTCAGGCTCACCGAGCCGAGGCTGGACTTGTACTTGCCGTCTACGAGTATCCTGCCCATGTTAGCCATCTCACGGGGAATGCCGTCGTAGAAGCCCGCGTGGATGGTCCCAATGGTCATGTCCTTTGGGGCGATGAACTTGCCCCAGTACGTGACACCCTCGCCTCTCGTGATCCTCTTGATGTACTCGATTCTCGCCTTGAAGGATAATACCTGCTTGAGGTCAACGGGTGCCGAGAGGTCTTTCTTCTCCGGGTAGACCCCGTATAGGCTCATGCCAGGCCTGACAAGATCAAGCCATCCAGCCGGGTTATGGAACGTGGCATCCGTACTTGCCATGCTCTTGATTGGCACCTCGATACCCTTTGTCTTGAGCTCCGCATCAACGGCGAGGAGCTTTGCCAGCATCTTGGAGTCTTCAAAGTTCTGCTGGAACGTAGAGAACATGCCCATCACACGGACTCCCTCTAACCCGTGGACGTACTCGATGAAGCCCGCAGCCTCTGTGTGCCTGACCCCAACCCTGTTGAGACCAGTATCAACCTTGATGAAGACCTTGGCATTGACACCAAGTCTATTGGCAGATTCATTCAGTTTCTCGGCATCGTCCCTTGTGTAGATGGCCTGGGTGATGCCGTTCCCCACCACTGAGTCATATTGACCTTCGGTGAACAGAACATCCATGTTCAGGATGTCCAGCTTTAGGCCCGCCTCCCGGATCTTGAGCGCCTCGTAGAGCTTGGCAACCATGCACCACTCCACGCCCTTTGACTCAAGGTAGGCCGTCACCGGGATGACTCCGTGGCCGTAGGCGTTGTTCTTCACAACCGCCATGACTGTGACCCCAACGTGTCTGCTTATCTGTTCAAGGTTATGCTCCAAGTGATCCAAGTCTATCTCAAGCCACGAGCTGTAGCCCTTCATTTTCTCCTTTATCTCGGATGGGCTTGGCTGCGCCGCAAAGTAATCGTTTGACATGTTACTGGAAGATTAGAAGTGTTAGTGAAAAAGATAGTGAAGACCATTATAT
>JAUWLH010000100.1 GCA_030613835.1 Candidatus Bathyarchaeota archaeon
AACGTCGAGTACGACACATCTCTCGCCCTGCTCTCGGCCCTTGACCTTGAGACAGACTCGTCCTATATCCATTGCTGGCAAAAACTATTCACCTGCAACGTATTCCTCGACAAGGCTCTTAAGTATTCGCGCACTCGCCTCAATACTGAAGATTCCGGTGTTCAGGATGACATCGTATATTGTTAGGTCGCTGATATCCACATCATAGTAATCATGGTAACGCCTCTGCTCCAACTCCTCGCGGGCACGTGTCTCCTGCTCGACCTCATCATACTCCCTTCCCTCGCGGTCGGCGATGCGCCGTACGCGCACCTCGAATGGGCATGTGACAAAGATGCGTAAATCGGGGTCCTCGGCCATCCAGGCCGATAATGTAGCGTCAATGACGATACCCCGTTTCCTGGACTCCTCCTTGGTCCTGTCGTCAAGCCAGTTATCGAACCCTTTATCGTTGGAGGCTATGCGGTTCATCTCTTCAAGGGAGACACCAAGCTCCTCTGCTCGCTCCCTGAATAGCATCCCCGTTGATACGTACCTCAGTCCTAGGGACTCGGCAAGTCTTTTTGCGTTGGTGGTCCTACCAGAGCCGTGGTATCCAGCCAAGGTGATAACGAGTTCCTTGACTGGTCTGGGCATAACTAATCCTCGGGGTCGATCTCAAAGGTCAGCCCGAACATCCTGTTGAGGATGATGTTGAAGCTGAAGCTGCACATTAGGTACCACTGGATAAACGTGAACTCCCTAGGGATCCACGGGAAGTTGAACGGGAAGTAGGCTACGATGGTATCACCGAAGAACCTTCCAAAGCTGGGCCATATGAGGAGCATTGGAAGAGTAAAGAGCATGCTCCCCTTCATCCTATCCATACTTACCTTGCTCTGCTGCGCCATCAGGTCCTGCTGCCTCCGCTGGGCCTTCTCGATCCTGCGCTGGTTTCCGCTGCGGGTAGCATCCATGACCTCCTTCCTAGCCTTGCTACTCTCTATCATGAGCCTCTTGTAATTCTCAAGGTCCAAGCTTCTTACGCCTATGAAGCTGGTAAAGGTCGCGAGGAGAGTGCTAATAGCCATGATCGCTAGAGTCGCCATCGGCGCTGTCTGGAACTGAGAAAGTTCTAGAGCTAATTGGTGTAACATTTGGGTTACCTTTCAACGGATAAAAGGGTGGTAGGTATAAAAAGTTGCCCTACTCTTGGTCGAGGATGAGCTGGCAGTACTTTCGCCAGCTCAGACAGATGGTCTTGGGGTGCGCGGCCCTCGCCTCGTTGATCTTTGTGACCGCCGTGTTGTGTGGTGCGCTCAGAACCCTGTCTGGGTCGCTGTAAGCAATGTCGTTGATCTCCTTGAGCGCCGCGATGAACTCGTCCAGTGCCTCCACTGGCTCGCTCTCCGTTGGCTCGATCATGAGCGCCTCGGGGACGATCATCGGGAAGTAGGTCGTTGGTGCGTGCATTCCATAGTCAAGTAGCATCTTGCTTATGTACAGCGCGCTTACGCCGGTATCATTGAGCATTGGGCCTGCACTGATAACCACCTCGTGTTTCCTAGGCTTCTCCGGGTCAAATGTTAACTCGTATCCCTTCTCACTCACTAGCTGTCTGCTGATGTAGTTGGCGTTTAGAACAGCCAGCTCACTTGACTCCTTGAGACCCTTGCCACCCATGGTGTACATGTACGTGTACGCCCTGAGACTGACGCCCACGTTTCCGTGGAATCCATGAACCTTGCCCATGCTCTTTGGCTTGTCGTAGTCCAGCTTGTAGACTCCGTCCTCCTCGATGATATCTGGGACGGGCAGGTAATCGGCTAGGAATGCCTTGACGCCCACCGGGCCCGCTCCTGGCCCTCCGCCGCCGTGGGGCGTGCTGAAGGTCTGGTGCAGATTGCTGTGGATGATATCAAAGCCCATATCACCTGGCCTGCACCAGCCCATGATTGCGTTGAGGTTTGCACCGTCGTAGTACATGAGACCGCCTGCCTCGTGGATGATCCTGCTGATCTCGCTGATCTCTGACTCGAAGACACCTATAGTGTTGGGGTTGGTCAGCATCAGGCCCGCCGTCTGGGGGCCAACCGCTGCCTTCAACGCCTCAAGGTCAACCATCCCGTGCTTGTTGCTGGGGATCTCGACTGTCTTGAAACCCGCCATGTGGGCGCTCGCCGGGTTAGTGCCGTGGGCACTGTCCGGGACTATGATCTCGGTCCTCTGGTCGAGCTCGCCACGTTCCCTGTGGTACTCCCTCATGAGCATGATACCAGTCCACTCACCGTGGGCTCCAGCCGCCGGTTGCAGGGTAGCATCCTCCATTCCCGTGATATCCAAGAAGTGCTTCTTGAGGTTGTACAGCATCTTCAGGGTCCCCTGGGTCGTTGCGGGGCTCTGAAGTGGGTGCTGACCCAAGATTTTAGTGTGACCCGCCAATATCTCGTTGATGATGGGGTTGTACTTCATTGTACAGCTGCCCAGCGGGTAGATTTTGCCCGCGTTGACGCCATAGTTCATCTGGCTCAGCCTGACGTAGTGGCGCAGCACCTGCATCTCCCCCACCTCTGGGAGTCCGGCCGCCTCTGTCCTGAGCATGCTCTTCGGCACCAGTTCCTCAATTGGGACCTCGGGGACCAGCTCGGGCTCAAGCCCTGGGAGCATGTGGCCCATCCTGCCTGGCTTGCTATGCTCGAATATCAGCGGCTCTTTCCAGTCTGCCTGTCTGTATGCCGTAGTCATCCCTCCAGCGCCTCCTTGAGGACGGAAACCAGTAGGTCTATGTCCTTCTTGCTGTGCATCTCAGTCACGCAGTAGAGCGCGGTCTCGCCCAGCTCGGGGAAGCTCTTGTTGAGAGGTATTCCCGCCTGTATTTTGGCTGCGCTGAGCGCCGCGTTCACTTCCTTGAGTGACTTGTACTGGAAGTTCACGGTGAACTCCTTGAAATGGAAGCTGTTGAAGATGGGTGCCCTGACTCCTGGGAGCTCCCCTATCTTCTTCTGGGCGTACATTGACTTGCTCATGATGTGCTCGCTGAGCTCCTTCATACCCTGTGGACCCATGAGGCTCAGGTAGACGCCAGCAGCCACGGCGTTCAACGCCTCGTTGCTGCAGATGTTGCTCGTGGCCTTCTCACGTCTGATATGCTGTTCTCGCGTGGCAAGGGTCATGACGAAGGCCTGCCTCTTGTCCTTGATGGTCTCGGTCATCCCGATGATCCTACCCGGCATCTGGCGGATGTATCTGTTGTCGTGCTTGCACGCCATGATCCCCAGCAGTGGTCCGCCGTAGCTCATGTGATTCCCGAGAGGCTGCCCCTCGCCGACAACCACATCTGCATCGTACTCGCCGGGCGCCTTTAGCATGCCCAGGCTTGTCGGGTCCACCCCCACAACGAACAGCGCCTTATTGTCATGCGCAACCTCACCGATGGCTACGGCGTTCTCCTCGGCGAATCCCAGGTAGCTGGGGTTCTCGATGTAGACCATGGCGGTCTCGCCGTCTGTCTTTTCCTTAAGGTCCTCCATGTCCATGAGGCCTGTGGTCTCGTCGTGGTTAACGGCCTCGACTGTGATACCAGCGGGCTCCGTGTACACCTTTAGAACCGATAGCCTGTCTGGGCTCATGAGGTCGGGTATCAGGAGCTTTTTCCTCCTGGTGATCCTACTGGACATCAGACCGGCCTCGCCGACACCGGTAGCCCAGTCGTACAGGCTGCTATTGGTTACGTCCATTCCCACGAGCTCGGATACTAGGCTCTGGTACTCGAAGACGGCCTGAAGGATGCCCTGGCTTATCTCTGGCTGATATGGCGTGTAGCTTGTTAGGAACTCGGCCCTGTGGATAACCTCGTCCACCACGCTTGGCACGTAATGGGGCCATACGCCTCCGCCGAGGAACGGGACAGTCCTGAGGGTAGTGTTCTCCTCAAGCAGGCCCGATACATGTCTCTTGACTTCCGCCTCGCTGTGTGGCCCAGGGATGTCTAACGCTCCCTTGTAGAGCAAGTTGTCTGGGATGTCGGAGTAGAGCTCGGCTATTGATGAGATGCCGATCTTCTCCATCATCTCCTTCTTGATCTCAGGAACACTGTTAGGCAGATATGGATGAATCTTTGACAAACATTTGCCTCCAAATTTATTATTACATGAGACGCTGAACCTCTAATTAATACCTGTCCCTCCGGTCTTCGACCGAGGAAAATGTATATAGCGGCCTATCCGCCCAGTATGGAGAGTGGTATAGCATGCCAGAAGTATCAATTGACTACGATATATGCATCGACTGCAAGACATGTGTAAGCATCTGCCCCATGGGGGTCTTCAAGGACGAGGGGGACAAGGTCTCGGTGGTCGCCCAGGATGAGTGCATAGCGTGCATGGGCTGTGTAGGCGCCTGTCCGGTCGACGCAATCACCGTTGTCGAGTAATCCCTTTTATCAATCCTGATCCCTTTCTGTTTCCATGGCTGATACTGTTGCCCAAATTAATGAGTGGGTCGAGGAGAACCGTGAGGAGTGCATCAGGTTTCTCCAAGATTTAATTTCGATTCCGAGCCCCAGCAATGAGGAAGGTGATGTGGCACGTTTCTTGGTGGGAAAGATGAACGAGTTCAACTACACAACGGCCCGCGTAGATGCCTTGAACGATGTCATGGGTACCATCAAGGGCACAGGCGGGGGCAGGAGCTTCCTGCTGAACGGTCACATCGACCACGTACCCATCGGAGACATGGTTGATCCCTACATTGGTAAGATCATGGACGGGGAGGAGTTGGGCGACCACGGCGAGGTAATCTATGGCAGGGCAGCCTGCGACATGAAGGGCGCAGTGGCTGCCATGGTCCTAGCCGGCAGGGTGATGAACGAGCTGGGTATCAAGCTGAAGGGCGATTACAAGGTAGCGGGGGTAGCCCTTGAGGAGGTTGGAGGTGCGGGGACGATGTCCACCATCATCGACAGCCAGTTCCTTGCGGACGTGGTGCTCATCGGTGAGGCCACAGACATGCAACTGGCTCTCGGTCACAGGGGAAGCATGAAGTTCGGCGTAGTAGTCCACGGGAGGGCATGCCATGCCAGCGCCCCTGAGAGGGGTATCAACGCGCTGTACAAGGCGATGAAGATGATCACCAAGGTCAAGGACGAGCTTGCCCCCAGCACCCCAGTCCACCCCATCTACGGGAAGCCAAGCATGACTGTCACCCAGATTACTGTGAGTCCCGAGGCGTTCAACGTGGTGCCGGAGGTGTGCAGATTCTGGATCGACTGCAGGAACCACCCTGAGTTCACGGCTTGGGACCTATACCAGAGCCTCAACGGTATCATAGATGAGTTGAAGGCCGATGACTCTAAATTCGATGCCACGGTGATTCCCACCTCCCTCATCAATGAGAGGACTTTCTCCGGGTTCTACACGGACCCGGAAGAGCACCCTGTTGTGGGCGAGGCAGTGGAGGCCATCACAGAGAGCTACAGGGAGCCCAGGAAGGGCATCTGGACCTTCGCAACCGACGGCAGGATATACGCCCACCTGGGAATCCCCGTCATAGGGTTCGGACCCGGTGAGGAGGAGTACGCCCACACCCAGAAGGACCACGTCAGGGTGCAGGATTACCTTGACACCATCAAGGTCTACGCGGGCCTCGCCTGCAGGATATGCGGCGTCGCGTAACCCTCTTGTTTTTAATATCAACCCGGTAATAATCGGGTATGGAAGGGACCCTCGATAACGTAGAGCATGTTCTATCCATCGATAAGGATGGGATGCTGGCAGAGATAGCCAAGTTCGCTGATAACGCCGAGAAAGCGATAATTGACACCCTTCAGGTGGGTCTGGGGGACAATTACGATTACTCCTCAGTCCTCATCGCGGGCATGGGGGGTTCCGCGGTGGGTGGGCTCCTCCTCTCAGAC
>JAUWLH010000217.1 GCA_030613835.1 Candidatus Bathyarchaeota archaeon
GGCTCGCCCTCACGGAGATCGAGATGGAGACCGGTATTCGAGTGTACAGCGTCATGGTATACCCATCAAAGACCGGCTTTGGGGCCGAGGGCACCAAGGTGCTAACCCAGGAGGGAGGAGGACACGCCTGCGAGTCCGAGACAAGCATCGGCCTTGAGCTGGGCCACAGGATACTCATGGACAGGGCCGAGAAGTGGAAGCCCGAGTACCGCAGCATCCCTGAGGGCGACTTCGGCAAGGTAGCCGCTGCTTACATGTTTGACGAGTACACGAGCATCGGCAACCTGGGAGACCCCACCATCGCCACCAAAGAGAAGGGCAAAGTGCTGGTAGACTCCGTGGTCAATGACCTAGCGGAGTTTATCCAGGACGTAAAGAAGAGATAGACCCATCAAGGTGCACACTCATGCGCGAGTCATGACCCTCTATCTTATCTAAACAAACCCCTAACAAGAATAGAGTACCATGAACATTAGAGAAGCAGTTCAGGATGACAACCAGAGCCTCATTGAGCTTCAAAGAAAGTGCCCCATGGGCACCGATCTGGTGCTCCAGCTGGACAGCAGCCCGGACTTCTTCAACAGGTCAAGGGGCTACGAGGACTGGCACGTACTTGTGGCCGAAGAAGAGGACATGCTTCTCGGGGCCGCTGGTTACACAGTGCAAGACAAGCCTATCGGGGGTGAGTCGTACTCCCTGGTGTACGAGGACGGGTTCATGGTTGACCCAGAGGCAAGGAGAAGGGGTATAGTCTCCGCTCTCCAGATCGAGATAGAGAAGAGGACCGCTGACTCTGATATCATGCACCTTAATATCATCGAGGGTAATGCCGCCTCACACAACTTTTTCGCGGGTCGCGGGTTCCAGCAAGTGAAAGGATGCGCTCCCTTCATGGTTATGGCCTACAAGGAGCACGCCGTGGATAAATTCAAGATAAGGAGGATGAGGGAGGATGATATCCCCGTGGTCGTGGATCTGCTTAACGAGACATACAGGGAATACGAGTTATACAACGAGATGACCGAGGACTCGTTCAGGGAGTACTATGGTCGCCTTCCATTCTACGATATGGACGACATCTACCTCTACGAAGGCGACACGGTGCTTGCCGTCGCTGGGGTATGGGAATATGACAAGGTCATGAAGTTCAAGATGATGGGCTTCAACACCAAATGGAAGCTCATGCGTATGATAACCAATTTCATGGGACTGTTCACAGCGATGCCTAAGATACCTGACGTGGGTGAGGAGATGACCAACTGGCACCTGACTCCTATAGGCTTCAGGGACCCCCATGCTGCGAACCAGCTATTGGGTTACCTGCTGAACATGGCCTACAAACAGAATGTGGGGATGATCAACCTTCCCATGGACGAGGATAGCCACGTCAAAGAGATACGTTCGGGGTACAAGCATGGCACGGGCAGCTTCTTTTGGTATATGAAGCCAATTTCCGGTAAAGAGTTGCCTGAAATGGGATCAAAGCCCATGTACGTGGATATCAGGGATATTTAGGAAAAAGAGAGAAAAAAAGGGGGTTTTTTTGCTCCTACTGGAACAGGAACACTATGTGTACGTTCACTGATACGCTCAGGTCACCGCTGATGATTGGCGTGGGTGCCTTTGACGAGATGGCCATATCGCTCCCCGCCTCCGCATAGTCCACGTATGTCCTCGCTGGCACGTAGCTGCTCTCAGTTACGCTCTGGATCCCGCTGATGGTGAGCCCAAGGGTCTCCGCGATCAGGTCGGCCTTATCTGTGGCGTCGCCCAGTGCAAGGACGTATGCCGTGTTCTTGAGGTCCTGCATCTTTGTATCGCTCAAACCAAAGCTGATTCCGTCCATCCTGTTGGCGCCCGTGTTGCCCGCTGCGTCGATGACATCGCCTATGATGTCAAGGTTCTTGACCGTGACCTGTACCATGTTGGTGACCGTGTATCCAAGGAGGACTCGTCCCTCCTCGGTCCAGTCGTACTGGGGGTAGACGCTGTAACTGGTGGTCTTTATATCGTCCTCGCTGATGCCCATGAGCTTCAGGGCATCGATGACCGCTGCCATTGACTCCGCGTTGTCTGAGATGGCTTCAGCCGCTCTGTCCCTTGTTACCTCAACGCCCATCCTGATGGTGGCCTCATCGGCCGTAGCCGATGCCGTGCCCGCGCCCGTCAGGCTGATGGTCTTCTGTGTAGCCTCCTCGGAGATGAGGGTTGGGAATGCCTCGCTGTAGAGCGTGGGCACTCCCTGACTCACGCCGATCCCGCTGGGGTAGCGGAAGCCCATTGGGAGGCCGCCGTCTTGGTCAACGACTCCTGGTCTGTATGCGATGATGGCCCCTGCCAGTATGATGCTGAGGCAGATAGCAGAAACCGCGAACGCTTGTTGATTCTTATTCATTTTTCGTCAATCCCCCAATAACACGCGATGGTTATATACCCATCAAATAGAACAGGCGTTCAAAGCCTTAGAACAGTATCTGGTATCCCTTGAATGCCCGCCCCTCAAACGTTGAAAATTAATGAGAGTGAAGAGAGTCACCTCTTTCCCGGCGTCGGGATGTGCCAGTCGTGGCCTCGCTCGGTGACCACGTACTCGGGCCATGGTAGGTCCACGGGGGGGTTCCACTCTGGGTCAAGCTGAGGTGCCTCGTACTCGTGCTTGATCCTCTCTGCCCACTCGTCCTTACACTCCTTCAGCTTTGCTGGGTCCTCCGCCAGGTCCATCAAGGTGCCGCTGATGGCCTTTGCCGCGGTGTAGATGGTCCTGTCGATGGGGCCCTTCACGCCTCCCAGATAGAAATGGGGCCACCTCGGCAGTCTCTCACCCGGGACCCTGATCTGCGGTCTGTAGACCTGTATCCAGGCCCCGGGGCAGTGCCACTGGAACTCCACATAGTCATCGCTCCCGAACTTTTTCTGGTGGCTCGGGATACCGCTCCTCCACATCCTCTCCCATTCCTGGGGTGTCGTCAGCTCCTCGTTGAAGGGCTCCTCCTGCTCGGGGTATCCCATGTTCCTCAGCAACTCGTTGGCGATCTCCTTGTCCCCGTCGGTGAACTTGGGTGCCCCGATGAGCTCCAAGTTCTCGTAGGAGAGGTCCGCCAGGGCCCGGTTGAAGAGCCCCGTCCTCTGCTTTGTTACCCACCTGGCCGTCAGTTTCGTGCCTGTAATCCTGGCCACGCTCTCGGCGTTGTTGAATAGTACCTTGGCGATCTGCTCCTGCTGTTTCAGGCTGGGGCTCCTGAACGCGTACTGGATGATGCCTATCTTCGGGGATATGTTGTCTGCCGTCGCCTGTCCAGCCGCCATCACTGCCTCGTTGATGGTCCATAGGCC
>JAUWLH010000072.1 GCA_030613835.1 Candidatus Bathyarchaeota archaeon
CAACCAGATATGCGCCATAGGCGTTCTCCCACTCGTGGAGCTCCTGGAGAAGGGGGTAACCGTTGGGATAGGCACCGATGGGGCTCCCCAGAACGACAGCCTTGATATGTACAGGGACATGAGACAGGCCGTCCTCCTCCAGAGGATCACAAAGATGAAGGCGGACGCTGTAAGCCACCTTGACGCGTTCAGGATGGCCACGGTCTCAGGAGCAGCGATGCTGGGGTACGAGAACCTCGGAAGCATTCACGGTGGCCAGATCGCTGACCTCACCGCTGTAAGGATCAAAGGCAACCACTTCCTGACGCCGCTCTACGAGCCGCTGGAGACACTCGTCTACGCGGGCTCAGGCGGCAGGGATACCGCATGGACGATGGTTGACGGTAAAATGGTCTACGATAACGGCATGTTCCCAACGATTGACGCAGAGGCGATAGTTAGCCACGTAGCTGACGCAGCTAAACGCATCAAGCATCACATAGTGTTCTAGTGATCACCATGCCCAAGAATACTTTTGACGAGCTATACCCAGTAAAGGACGACTATGAGAGGTTCGACGCCAGAGAAACTGCGTTCGGTCAGGCACTCAAGAAGACGGGCAAGATGCTCCAGTTCTCCTCCCTAGAATCCAAGGCGGGCAGGATGCTCTCTGGCAGGAAGGGTTTTACGCTCCTGGATTACGCGTTCCACGACGCCGCCGGGATGTACGAGACGCCCTTCGGGGAACGTCACACCCAGGACAGTGGATTCTATAAGTGGCAGAGTTTAGGTGTGGCAAAGAAGTACCCGGGCGTCGGTAAATGGGAGGTATCTCTCGAGGAGGCATCTAAGGCAGTCAGTAAGGCGTGTAAGTTTTACGGTGCCGGTGATGTTGGGTTCGCCCCGCTTGACAAACGGTGGGTTTGTAGTCACACGAGGTACGGCAAGCCCATCGTGTTCGAGGACGTGGAGGAAGGGTACACCACCGAGGAGAAAGCGGTCATCCCCGAGAGCCACAAGTGGGTTATCGCGTTGACTGTCCCGATGGATCTAGAGAATTTCATGCACACGCCCTCCGCCACCGAGTCCGTATCAGGACTAGGGTATAGCCAGATGCATATCCTCGGTGGAATGGTGGCCGAGTTCATCAGGGGTCTCGGGTACCACGCGGTCCCATGCGGTAACGACACAGCCCTCAGCGTTCCCATCGCTATCCAAGCAGGGTTGGGTCATCTTGGCAGGCACGGCAGGCTCATCACTTGGAAGCACGGCAGTATGTGCAGGATACTCAAGGTCTTCACTGATCTGCCCTTGGCGCAAAGCCCGATGGCCTCTGGCGGGATCGTGGAGTTCTGCGAGGACTGCAAGAAATGCGCCAAGCACTGCCCAAGCCAATCAATATCAAACGGCAAGCGTAGCTACGAGACGGTGAGCGACGCCAACAACCCTGGGGTCCTCAAATGGTATGTGGACGCCGAGGGCTGCCTGGACTACTGGAACGTCGTTGAGTCCGGGTGCGGCATCTGCTTCAGGGTATGCTCCTTCAACAAGAAACCGGGGCTACACCACGATGTGGTCAAGTGGTTCATAAGAAACATACCTGCTCTGAACAAGTTTTGGGTCTGGTCTGATGACCTCATGGGCTATGGAAAAAGAGTGCCCCCTGAGAAGTTCTGGGAGTAGCCCTCCTCATATCGAGTTGTTGCGCGACTTAGTCTGGGGCATTCCCCGATCCGGACTGATGTACAGTAATCTGGATGATAACTGCAGCCAGGACGGACATGATCGTTAGTATTGTACCCAGCGTCTGCCAATCCGTCACCAGCAGTATGACTCCGAGGGCCCCCCCTATGGTGTAACCGAGGTTGGACGCCGCGTTGTGAAGGCTCATCATTGAGCCCTTTGCCTTGGCTTGCTGGAGACTTAGGGTGTTGTGAGCGTTGTAACGGAACGCATCGAGGAGGTTACCCGCGAGTATGGCCGCGGTGGCAATCGCTAGGGTGGGCGCGATGTTGTACGCTATTGTGCAGACGCTGGTGCCCAACAATCCGAGAATGGTTGTGAACCTAGAACCCAGTTTAGAGAGGACGGGGGCCGTCAGGTAGCTCCCGGTTATGAACATAACCGCGGTACCCGTGAATATGTATCCGGTTTGGACAGTGCCTATCTGGAATGTCTCCTTAATGAAGCTGAAGCACCAGAAATAAAGTCCCTGGATAGCCGCTGAGGCAAATAGGTTGCTCAGTAGACACCCAACGGCGCTCCTATTAGAGATGATCTCCCGTATCCCCGAGGCGATGTCCCTTGACCCCTTGTTTTCTGTGTCTGGAAGGGCAAAGTAGGTGAAGATCAAACCAAGAGCACCCAAGGTACCAGCGAACCCGATATACGCAAGCCTCCAGCCACCGACCGCTGCTATCTGACCAACGATGGTTCCCCCCAACAGGAACCCGAAACCACCACCCATCCCCAGGAGGCTTATGGCCCTCCCCTGCTCGGCCTCAGAGAAATATTCCGCGATGAGAGTCGTTGTCATGGGAACCACGATGGCCATACCTGCCCCTGTGAGAACGGTGGCCAGGAGCAGCACGGAAAAGCTGGGGGAAAGGCTGCTGGCGACCGCCGATGCAGCTATGACCAGGAGCCCGACCGTGAGTAAACGTTTGTAGTTGTACCGCGACGAAATGAATGTCATTGCGATACTGCCGAGGAACGCAACGATACTGGCGGTTGTTCTGATCTGTCCACCGATCCCGATAGGGATATTGAGGTCATTACTAATCTCCGTGAGCAGCACCGCTGCCACGATGGACGGCGGGTAAGTGCTCAGAGTGGCTATAAGAAGCGATGGTAGGATGAGCCTGTTGCGTTTGTTCTCCTTCACCATATTGATTCAATGATTTGATGTTGCGGATGTTTACATCTTACGGTCTCTTAACGGGTATACCCTAAGATAGTTACCTCTTTACCATCTCTGGATATCACCGCGGTAGCTCCAGGAATTAGCAGGTTAAGCTGTGCCTCGTGAGTTCATGGCGGAGAACTTTTTATTCCTCCAGTTTAGGTTTATCGATAAGAATTAGACTAGCAAATAGCTGGCTGTGGCAGCCTCGTAGTTAACCATTCCCCTCTCGACTAGAGAAAACAGCGCGGACCTGATCTGCCTCTTACTCAGGGTCACGTGGAACTGTATCTCACTGATCCTGGCCTTTCCCTCCTCTAGCAGTAACACGAGGGTCACCTTGTCCATGTTAGTGATTTTCTTTAGCTGTTCCATGTGTGATCAGCGTCTACAGCCTGAGGTCTGAGATATAAACATTGTCGCCACTCAACGACCCCCCTTTCGGCGTTTGACGAAGAAAAAGACCGGAATGGATCAAGAAACTGAGCCTAGGGATACCTCTCCACTAACTTTTTCAGCTCCTCGTACCTGGCTGACATGATAATGTCCTCAGTCACGCCTAGAACTGAGTCAGGGTCAACCCTGAGCCTGTACCTGAGCTGAGCAGCTTTGTGGAGAACTGTTCTCCTCTCTATGTTCTCAGGTGTATCAGTGTGAAGCTCAGTCATTAGGTAACCCGGGACTTCAGAGAGCGGCTCCAGAGCCTTCGCGTCCTTGATGGGATCCCAGGGCTTGTGGGGCTCTGTCTGGTACCAAAGCGCCACGCTGCTGTAGTCCTCCTGAAGGATGTTACCGTGGCAGTGCTCCATGGTGACCCTTATTGATTTACTGAATATGATGGGGTCGGGCACGTGGTGCCGATAGGCCGAGACCTTGGCGTTCTCCTTATCAAACAGGGTTAACCCATGGAACGGTGCCGCGAACTCGCCGTTAAGGAAGTACCATGCACCCTGAAAGTAGTCCTCGGTTCCTGTGCCGTAGATGCTGGGTTCGTCTTCTCCATCGATGTAGATCATCTCGTCGCCCTCCAGGAAGACGAGACTCCCCTTGACGTAGCTCTGCATGCTCATGAGGCAGCCAACGAAATGACCCTCACCCTCGGCGTCCAGTATTAGATAGTTTTCATCAATAGTCGTGGGGTTCTCTCTTCTCCATTGAGCGTGGAAACGAGTTGGCGCGACCTCTTTGGTCTCCTGGTACTGGATGTTGTAGTAGAGATGGCTGATGGGTGTGTTGCCGAGGTTCAGAAGTTCAAGGTGAGCACAATCGGAGTACGGCATGGGCCAGTAGCTGTGGAATCCGCCGCTGGTCATGCCCTGCATTAACGCCGTGTGATGCCTGTATTCTGCAAAGCCGCAGCCGAACATGTCCCCGAACGGCACCTCGACGCTGGGGCGGTCCTCGTCATCCCATGTGTACCTGAGAATCGCGTTTCTGAGCAACAACGGGTCCCTGTTCCTGATGGTGAACCAGGCACGGTTGATTACCCCTGATCCCTTCAGGTCTGCGAGGGTCACTACCTCACCGGGCTCTACTGAGAGATAATCCCTGTTGCCGTGACCTCTATCGTAACTGCTAATCATCCTTGACCTGCCCTTTTTCAGGCGGGGGATATCCGCGAGTGATATGAACGCCATGGAAAACCACTATGACAGGTGGCTTTAACGCTTACTAGGTGGGAAACCGTAAAGGGTGACCCGGAGGTATCATGTAGCATGAGCAAATACGAGGACAAGCTGCGGGTCTTTGTTGCAGAGAACGAGATACAAGCCGAGGTGATATCGTTCGCTCAGGCAACCCACAGCGTCGCGGAGGCGGCTGCCGCGGTAGGGGCTGACCCCGAGGACTTCGTCAAGAGCATCTGCATGGTGACCATGGGCGGCAAACTCGTCGTGGCCATCGTAAAGGGAGAGAACAGGGCCAGCACCAGTAGAGTCGGTAAAGCTCTTGAGATCCCTAGGCCCCGGATCGCGAAACCGGACGAGATACTTGAGCTCACCGGCTACCCCGTGGGAGGGACGCCAGCCTTCGGATACGAGGCAACATTCTTGATGGACCCAAGGGTGCTTGAAAAAGAGAAGGTCTACTCAGGAGGCGGGTCCGGCAACGCCCTCACGTACATGTCCACCGAGGAGATGAAGCGGGTCAGTTGCGCCCAGGTCGCACGGGTCCGCAAGTAAACTGTTACTCAAAGCCTAGAGGTGAGCTAGGCTAGAGAGTTTCGCTCGTACTCGGTTATCTTGATGTTCCTGGCAGCGAGCTCGCTGAAGAACTTGTCAGTGAACCTCTCGTCGTAGCCCAGCCACGCCGGGTGGATGACCCCCGGCTTGTCGAACTCCCCCTTGGCTATCATCTGGGCCACGATGCTGCACGGGAACGCCGTGGTCCTGGCCATGGCGCTGATGTCGTTCTCAAAGTCGTGCAGGTCGATGAACTCCCAGATGTATGCCTTGGGCTCGTTGTCTTTCTCTCCCCATACCAGCACTTTCTGACATATGGCGTCGCCCTCGCCCGGGTTGTACTGGAGGTGCTTGTGGCCCAGCGCGATGAAGACATCATAGGGCTTCACCATCTGGCCCCTGACGTTGATCTCGTCCTCGTCAAATAGGTGCATGTCCCGTAGCTTGTTCCAGAACTCTGCGTGCCCCGGCCACCTGCATGTCTTGCCCACGGCCGTCTTGACGCCCTTCAACCCGAGGTGCTCGATCACGTCGTTTAACCCACCTGTTGTGAATGCCTCCGTCTTGCCTATAGGCTCCTGGAACTCGACCTCCTCGGTCTCGCTCAGGTTGTCACTGGTCACCATCTTTCCGTCGACGAGGACCGTGCTGGACCTCAGGTTACTGTTGACAGCGTATGGCCAGTACCAGCTGATCTTGTACCTCAACGGGTTATCGTATCCCGCCGTCCCCTTCTGCGGGAAACCGCCGCACCAGACTATCATGCCCTCTGTCTGGTCCAGTCTACGGGCCCCCACCCCGCAGAGAACCCTGTCGATGCCCACGTCCAGGCCGATGTGGGGCACCACCGATACGCCGGCATCCTTTGCCTTCTCGTGCATGCTGAAAACGGAGCTAAAGCCTGCCGCAACGTCGGCCCAACCGACACCCGCGTCTATGGCTGCATCGATAGCGGCATCACAGAACGGCCTGGGCAGGGCCGCTGCGACCACGTCGAAGCCCTGCTTCATAAGCTTCACCGTCTCGTTCTTGTTGGTGGCGTCCAGCTTGAGGACGCTTATCTTCTCGCTGCCAACCCTCTCTGCGAAGACCTTCGCCTGCGCTAAGTTCATGTCGGCTGCAACTATTTCGTCTACGTGGGACTGGGCGCTCAGGTCCTTGAGGAGACCGTAGCCCATCTTTCCCACGCCTAGGACAAGGACTTTCATGGTTGAATGTTAACCTCACCTCTATTTAGAATGTCTAATCCAACGTTAGATGAGCTCTATTATCAGTTCAAGTTCCATTCTCCATTCTCAGATATGTGTATACATCTTGTCCTCCCTCACATTTTTCCAATCAGAACCCAGAAAACACGAACTGGCCTCGTCAATGTCAACGCATATCAGTAATCATTGATATGACCAAAGACCAAACGCACATCTTCAAGTAACTGAGAAACGCACGCTAAGGTGTTGATATCACACTACACTTTCCCCATTACGCGCGTGCTTTTTTGGTGTTTTCACTCTCTCGAATTCTGGGGCAATTGTTTAATGTTTGTTTATACGTACGTTTACTTATGCCTCGGAAAAGCCTCGTCGAACAACTTGTCCGTACTCAACCTGAAGAGATCAAGACAGAAAGCCATGGATCGGAGAGTATCTTGGTCTTGTATCGGTTCAATGAGAATCCGAGTCACAGGTTTTACAAGACCCTGGACCGGTTGAAACTATACCTCGTTTTCAACCGCCTCCAGAACGGTGTGCTTGAGGCCGAGAGTCTGGTAGTTGCCTATACGCTTACCCGGTTGATAATGCGTTACGGTGGAGAATCAAAAGTTTACAAAGCCCAGATACTCAAGTTTCTTGATTGATATATTATTGTTGCTTTGTCACATGTTTCAAGTGGTGTCTGGGTTTGCTTAACCCTATGTTATTGTGTGTGTTTACGTACCATACCTGTTTGGTTACTGGGTGCCTGGGTGAAGGCACACCACATTACATTAATGTACCTGTCTACGTACCATTCAATTTCTTGATGAACGCATCGAATAACTGTACGTAAAAACATACACATATCGTCTCTCTTGGATACCCCAAGTGCCCCTCGGCATTAGATATGATAAACGTGTACCCGATGGACACTGACTCAGGGTGAGGCACCTTCTGAACTGAATTGTACGTACAAACACACCTTTACCGTGGGTGCTCGCGTTAAGCTCAAGAATTGGACGTCTCACCTCTCTCGGTTAGTGGTATGGTGCGGGTGCTTGTTAGGGGTGGTAAGGTGCTTGATGACCTAGCTGGTATGGAGTACGTGATAGCTGAGCTAGCCGAATTGGTAGGTCCCACCTCA
>JAUWLH010000142.1 GCA_030613835.1 Candidatus Bathyarchaeota archaeon
TGGTTCATTGGGAAGTGACGGGCGAGTAGTTCAGGGGTATGAATGCCTGGTTTGCAACCAGGAGGTCGGGGGTTCAATTCCCCCCTCGTCCACCAACTAAAAATAACTAAAAACATTCAATCGGAATAGATTACACGTGATGCGTGTGCATAGACGTGTAGATCTATCCAAGATTTCTGGGCTTTGCTAGAATCTCTCTGATCTCCAGCTCAAAGAAAGTTCTTGGATAAGCGGGCTTAACTATTATACAAGTATCAGCTCCAGACCCCGTTCCAGCAATGGCCATAATCTCCTTATCCATAGGGATCAATCCCGCGTCAGCAGCCATAAGCACAATCTCAACACACACCTTCATCCCTTGGCTGAATCTGTAGAAAGCGTCTCTAACGATCTCTTCAACAGGTTTTCCTCCATATTTCTCAGCGAAAGCACTTGAAACACCATCTCCTAGTGCGTGACTTGCGGTTAGAACTGTTATACCACCCTCTTCAAGATTTTTCCTTTCGTTGGTTGTCATACACCAACCATCTCTCATACTGAATCCCTCGGCGATTGAGACAGCGATAATATTGTATTTTGGATCATTAAACACGTTTTTAACAGCCTTTGCTGTGCCGCCATGAGTTGAAGCTACTATAATATTATCGATTTCTAGTTCGGCTGCCCTTTTTTTAGCATGTATAATTAGCTTAATCTGGTTTTGACTTCCTGTTTTCTCAAAGTATAGAATCTTTTGCTCCATCTTAATCTACAAATTGAGGTTAGTTCAAGATTAAATGTCTATAGGTAAACAAATTTGAGCTCGTGCCATTGAATTACGGGGGATTTTCAAAATTGAAATGAAATCTGTTTCCGAGGGTTCGAACCCCACTTATAACTCTTATAATATTCCCTATATCAGTCAATTCCGAACTTGCTAGTCTAAACGCTAATGTGGACCTACCCCCGTCCACCATTCTCCGGTACATGTGGGCTGTTATTTGGTTCATTTCTTTAGTGGATACAACACGGTGTGTCTTTGTTCTACCCGAGGCATCTAGGGTATGTGCCCAAATTGCTGTGAACTGGGTTGATGCACTAGATCGGGGTGTAATCCCTGAACGCCTGCTGCATCTCCTCGTCGTTTTCCAGGTAAGCCTCCAGCCGCCAGTTCTCAGTGGGCCACCACATGGCCACCAGGTTCTTCAGCTGCTCCTCGGTCTCGGCCTCTATGAGCCTGAAACCCTTGCACCTGCCAGTGAAACACGTCTTGGTGAGCATCTTGGGGAACTTTTCGGGGTTCTTGTCAAGCTCCTCCTGAAACCTAGCCCCTATCATGTTCTCCTGCTCCATATCATCCATCTTCCACTCCCAGTGCCAAATATACTTCATAACGGAATCTCCTTGATATGATGGAAACAATCAGTCTATTAATCTGTATCTTATTCGTAACTGATGGCTATTGATAAAAAAAAGATCAGGACCGTTTCCAGCCCAGTGCATCGAAATTGCACGCCTCGATACAAACCCCGCAGGCGAAACAGTCTGCGTGAATCCTGTTGTCATCGTAAAAGTCCTTCATGGCCCCGCCGGGGCATGCCCTTACGCATGCCTGGCACTCCGTGCACGCCTCCCTGTCCACTGTTGGCTTCATTAAGCTGAACTGCTCGGCAGCCCACCCGGCCAACCCGAAGGGGCAGAAGAGCCTGCACCAGGGGCGATAGAGCACCATGCTGGACCCC
Organism: Candidatus Bathyarchaeota archaeon; assembly: GCA_030613835.1. Classification (GTDB taxonomy): domain Archaea; phylum Thermoproteota; class Bathyarchaeia; order TCS64; family TCS64; genus RBG-16-57-9. The sequence goes on from JAUWLH010000142.1 coordinate 1,722, forward strand.
AACACGGTCAGAAGTACCGCGCCGCTCACCAGTGAGAACTGGAGCTGGAACACTCCAAATGGGTTCATCAAGCCCAGCAGGTTTACGCCCCAAACGGCGGCGCTGGTTACTAGCACCACTAGAAACACGGACCTTGTCACCAGACTCACCTTGAGGCTCACGTTACGCTTGGGCACCGGTGCCTTGTAGAGAAGGTCCTGCATCAGCCCGAGTTGGCATCCCCATCCGCATATCGACCTGTTACTGACAACTGTTAACCCAAGCATCACCACAAAGAGCACGAGGGACAAGGTCAAAGGTACTTCCACCGGTATCCCGGTCAACCTCAATAACAGGTTACCCACCGAGGTCATGGGGTTTGGGTTCATCGGGCTTAGCCCGCCATAAAGGAACCCGAACACCAGTACCCCTACCACAAGGAACATGGTTCGTGTGCGTGTATCAATTCGTTTCCTCCTGAGTAGAACAGTTGCGGTGGTTATGGTTACTACCCACAGCGCTAGTTTCGATAGTATAATAGGATCAATCATAAAACATCACATATATGTCAAACTGTCATACTTTATCTCTGGAATCCTTAATATAAACGTATGCCAAACAAGCATACATGAGGCTCTTGACTATACGCATGGAGACCATACTAAAACAGGTGATACAGCGATACGCGGACACAAAGAACGCCAACCTGAGCCAGACCATCCGTAACCTCATCGATCTGGGCATAGGCTACGCCCAGGAAAAACCCGTCACCATACGGGGCCCTCTCGGGATGACCAGGCCGCTTAGCAAACTAGTGTACGGGGACGCCCAGATACGCCTCAGCGTATGGGTAGACGAAGAACAAATCACCCATGCCGCCCAGCTATTCGACGAGAGGGAGGCTTCAGCCATCAGAGAGGCCATCCGGCTCGGCTTCATAATGTTGCACGCTGACAAGGTAAGATTCACTGACGGAAACACCTCCGTCGCCCCCCTCGCAGGATTCAAAAAAACCAGCTTCAAGAACCAAAAGGCAAACCTAGCCCTGCAACAACTGACCAGTAACCAATGATTCTTGAAGTTAGCCAGCCTTCTAGCTTGTTGATTCCTCGATGTAATGGGATTGACGGGTTTGCGTTAATTTCGTGTAAAAAAAATGCGGGCGTGGATTCTGGGTTGTGAAAGTTTGGGGAGTTAGGTGCGGTTCTTGTACCAGTACCATGAGATCATGGCAATTCCTATTACCCCCAAAACAACTCCGGCAGTGCTCAATGGAAGCAAATTATCTTGTATCATCGGAAGCATCATCGAGATCTTTTTAGCCTCAATTGCCGCGTCCCTCTCACTGACTAACGTCTGCGCCAAAGCGAGGTATCCCTCATCCCAGGCAAACTTTGCTGAGTTATGGAACCCGCCCATGTACGCCGAGAACCTGTTAGCGGTGCCCTCGCGGTATATGCCAAAACGAGTCATGTTATCTATAACCCCATCATCGTACAGCATATTGGCCAGGTCGATCAAGTTCGCCATGAGGAGATCCGACTCCCTGAGCAGGTTATCCCCTTTTTCAAGCTCTCTCCTGGCATAGCTCTCTGAGTGGCACTCCTCACAGCGATCAATCATATTCTCGCGGAGATCTTCCCACTCCTCGTATGTATCGCGCATGACATTCGGAGCAAGACCCGGCCCCATAGAGTCCATGGTGACTATGATCTTCTGTCGCGCCTCATACCATTCAGGGTCATCCTGGTCGCCCGGGCGGAGTCCCAGGAAACCCCATGCGGTTATCACGTTATGGCTGTCATGGCATGTTACGCAGGTGGGTGCCCTTTCCGATCCAGTAGCGTATAGCATCCCGTGTTTAGAGTTCTCCCACATCTCATAGTGGGGGTGGTCTCCCGCGTGACATGTGCCGCATAACTCCGGCTCACGCGCCTCGTCCGCCGAGAATAAGTGGCGGGTGTGGCACGTATCGCATCTTCCCTGGCTTCCGTCCTCCCAGATGTACCCGATACTGTGGCATGTTACGCAGCCCTTCTCTGTGACCGCTTCAGGCATATCATGATACGTCGGGACCGCTAACATGGCCTCCCAGCCCAGCGCATGCTTGCCCTCTGAGAACTCGCTTACCTTTTCCTCGTGACATCGTTCGCACGTCTTTGGAGTGACTGTCGTAGGGTCGCTTGTTTCTGGTCCCATGTGTTCCGAGCCATGGCAGTCCGCGCAATCTAGGAACTCGGATTTGCTGCTCAGGGCGTAATCATTCGCTGGGCCCGGGTGACATGTTTCACATGTGTCTTCTGCCGAGACCGTATTGATTGTAACCAGGGATAGGAGAACTATTAAAGCTAAGAAAACTGCTTTTTTATTCAACAGACCATCACTGGTCTTATGTAACCCTGTTACATATATAACAGTGTTATGTACTGAGTGAATGTCATGAGCGCCTTTCCCGTTAAAAATTGGGTCACGTTGGTAATTCTAAGAGTGCTCGTCGAGTCTCCCATGCACGGGTATAAACTCATGGAGTATCTAAATGAGAGCGGGTATCTCCTTGATGACAAGATTGAGACCGGGACCATCTATACCACCCTGAGGAGGCTAGAAAAAAAGGAATTGCTTGCCTCTAACTGGGAAAACCCTCCAAATGAGAAAAGGCGACGTGTCTATAAAATTACGGAAGCGGGTGAGCTCTACCTTAAAGAGATAATTGAGTCAATAATGCAGCGAAAAACCATGATCAAAGACATGGTGAGATTCTACAAAAAAACATATCCACAAGAATAATGTGTGAAATATATTTTCTAAAGAATTCATGATATAAAATAGAGGGATATGATCAATTTCTTGATCAAAGGATTTAGTTAGTCTGGGGACATACGCCGTTGTTGCCCCGACCGCCTGATCCACGACCGCCATA
>JAUWLH010000254.1 GCA_030613835.1 Candidatus Bathyarchaeota archaeon
CCCAGATGCCAAAGTCCAGCGCCCCTATGATGTACTTCCCAATGTCCCTGAACTCCTGGCCCTCTTCCTCTACCCCATCGCACCTCTTCTCCAATTCGATCTCGGGGAACTGGAAATCAGCATAGTTAGCCCAGTCCTGCAGAGGATGCACGAGGGGCTGGCCCATAGTGGGGATAGATTTGTAGCTCACCCACGTACAGCCCCACTCATCCGTCTCCCAGACCTCGCCACCCTTGGTCTCGACCTTGTGAGGGAAAAGAGGCTTGTAGTGGGTCCAGAGAATGTCGCTCCGATCCCGGTCGGCCTCGCCGATGCCGTGTTTGTACCACTCATAGGGGATGCGATCTGGTGTCCGGAACTCAACCGCCCTAACAACTCGTTCACGGGAATTCATCAGTTTAGAATGTTGACGATGGTATTAATCCGTATCCTCGGGAAGCCTCACGTCCTTCCATCCACCGGTTGCTCCGCGGAAATCGAGGAAGTCCATATGGGACTTGAACCTGAGAACGGTGCCGATCTTGTGCTCCTCGTGGTCGCTCAGTATGACCCTCAGCTCATCAAGGTCAACGATGTGCCTGAAAAGCCCATCCTTCTCGGTGACCTCGACTACCTTGCCACAGAACCGGTTCCTCTTCGCCATCAGGGGGCCATCGACAACTTCCTCCGGCTCGGTGAACACGACGCCGATCTTTACCTCGTGAAAGCCCCCCACTGCCTCAGCGTAGGCAAGCATATTCATATCGAAGATGGAAAGAGAGTGGTCCTTGTAGGTGATCCTGCCCCACAGGTCATACACGGTGTTGTCCAGCTCCGCCCCTGGCTCTATCTCTAATATCTTGACGACGTTGAAGACCATAGAAAACACATCAACACCCCTGTTCAAAGGGATAATGTGTCACCCAATTTCATAAGTTTTAAAAGCTATCACCCTTTGTTGCTGGTGAGTGTTAAAATATACATGAAGAGCCTATATACCAGTTTCTCACTGGCTCGCACATCACTCAGGGGTCCAGCCTAAGTGGAGGACTCTAACGAGGATAGTCAACGCGTTAACGGGTTGACCAGAGCAATCAAAGACAGGTTAGACAGCATCAGCACATACCTACGGGTAACAGGTGCCCAGAAGATCATCAGGCGGTACTTCGCCATGAACGCCTTCGACGGTGCCATGACCAGCTTGGGCGTCGTCATGGGCTCATGGCTCAGCGGTATCACGACCCCAGCATCGGTTATTAGCGTCATCCTAACGAGCGGCGTAGCAATGATGGTCTCAGGGTTCAGCGGAACCTACATGACAGAAAGCGCCGAGAGGAACCACAGTCTCAACGAGCTTGAGGACGCCATGCTTGTCGACTTGGATGACACCATCTACGGCAAAGCCGGGAGGTTTGTATCGGTATTCGCGGCCCTAGTGGACGGCTCAGCGCCTTTCCTTGCCTCCATGCCGGCGGTCATCCCGTTCCTAATATCCAGCTTGGCAATTCAAACAATGTTCATCGTGTCAAGCGCGGCTAGCCTGATGACCCTCTTCACACTGGGAGTGTATCTGGGCACCATAAGCGGGGAAAACATTCTGTATAGTGGGGCCAAGATGGTGGTATCTGGCATAGCGGTTGCGCTTATCGCGTTGTTGCTGAACGCCCACTAGCTACTGTAGTAGTAGCGTCCCCGTTTCTTCTGCTCCTTGTCCAGCCGGCTGTCAGCCTTGTTGACCCTAGGCCTCTTGGTGTCACCGTCCCTGCGGAACGTTACGTTCATCTGCCTGAGGAACTCGTTCATGCCGTCCTGCAGGCTCAACGGGTTGCCAGCGTGTCCGTATGACCCTGCCACGCCGTCAAAGACCATTATCTTGTCCGCGATAAAATCCTGGGTGACGATGTCGTGCTCCACGACGAAGGCGGTTACGCCCCTCATCTTGGTGATCCTTCTGATTGCTTTGGCCATGGCTAGCCTCTCCTCGACGTCCAGGTACGCGCTTGGCTCGTCCAGTAAGAATATGTCCGCCTTCCTGCTGAGACACTCTGCGATAGCGATACGCTGGAGCTCTCCCCCGCTGAGGATGCTCACGTCCTTGTCCAGCATCCGTTCGACGTGGAGGGACTCGATGATCTCGGTTCTGTACCACGCCTCGACATAATCTGTTCCAGCGGCCCTCCTGAGCACCTCCTCGGCGGTTCCCGCGTCCTCGCCTCCGCTGATGTACTGAGGCTTGTAGCTAACGTTGATGGCTGGGTTGCTGACACCTCCCTCAGTGGGCGTCTCGACACCCGCAAGCATCTTGACGAACGTGGTCTTTCCGATGCCGTTCATGCCCAGGATGCCAACCACCTCGCCCATGCCGATGCCTCCCGCATCGACCTCCAGCCTGAAGCCGTTGTACTGCATGACCATATCGCTCCATTCGAGGAGGTTGTATGACTTAGCCTGCCGCTCCTGAGGCGGCTTTTCGTGGAACACGATGGGGGTCTGCCTGAACCTGACGTTCTCGTCAGGGATGTACCCTTTGATGTAGATGTTGATACCCTCCCTAACACTATGGATGTTTGACACGATGCCGTAGACATCAGGCTCGCCGTAGAGGACGAAAATCTCATCGCTCATGTAGTCAAGGACTGCAAGATCGTGCTCCGCGGCGATGACCATCATGTCATCAGCAGCCAACCCTCTGATGATAAGGGCAGATCTGGTCCTCTGGTATACGTCCAGGAAGCTACTGGGCTCGTCGAAGAGGTAGACCGCTGCGTCCCTGATGATGGCCGTGGCGATAGCAACGCGCTGGAGCTCCCCTCCACTAAGGACTCCCAGATCCCTGTCAAGGAGGTGGCCCAGCTCAAGGGCGTCGACGATTTCCTCAAGCACGCCCCTCTCGCTCAGCTTCTTGAGGAGGTCCCCCGTGCGTCCCTTGACCACCTTGGGTATTTTATCAACGTACTGGGGCTTGTGGACGGCCTTG
>JAUWLH010000084.1 GCA_030613835.1 Candidatus Bathyarchaeota archaeon
TAGGCACACAAATCGCCACCTGGCATAGGGATATATTCCAGCTGCCCAACCCGTTTATAGCCTAAATAAGTTGATTTTATTATCTCTCCACCCCAAATTTGCCCATCTTCACCGTATCCGGCCCCATCTAAGGCGATTCCAAGCACTTCCTCGTCATTGATGCCATTTTCGGCCATGACAGATGTGATATGAGCATGATGATGCTGTGATCTCACGAGCGGGACCCCCATTTCCTTTGACATCACCTCAGCCATCTGTGATGTCATATAGCCAGGATGGAGGTCACAGGCCATCACATCGGGATTACATGTGATATTAAGGAGGTCACGCATGCTCTGGACAGCCTTTTTCTCTGATTCAAAAGCTTCAAGGCTGGTAATATCGCCTAGGTACTGGGTCATAAACACTTTTCCGTTCGTCCCTATTGCAGCGGCGTTCCTCAACTCAGCGCCTAAAGCAATTCCAATGCCCTTGCTTATCGGAATATCAATTGGATCCGGTATGTATCCACGCGACCGGCGGGTAAAGGCAGGCTCTCCCCGAATAACCCGGAGAACCGAGTCATCTGACCTATTGATTATGTCCCTGTTGTGTAGCAGGAAGTAATCGGCCAGACCCCAAAGCTCATTGAAGGCAGCCGCGTTTGTGATGGCCATAGGCAGACCACGCCTGTTTCCGCTCGTCATGACCAGTGCAGGCTCATCTAGACGCTTGAAGAGCATCGTCTGGATACCCGTGTATGGCAGCATCACCCCAACGGTGTCCAAGCCCGGCGCGACCAGATCGGAGATCACCCTGTGCCTCTTCCTTAGCAGGACAATGGGCCTCTTCCAGCCCTGGAGGAAACCTTCCTCGACTCTGTTCAATTTAGCATAGGATCGAATGGTGTCAATATCGGGGGACATCAACGCGTATGGCTGGTTTTTACGGCCCTTCCTACGCCTGAACTCCTCCAGAACATCGTCCCTCGTGGCCAGCGAGACAAGGTGTATGCCACCTATCCCTTTGATGGCCACTATATTTCCCTCCATGAGGAGCTTTGCGGTTTCCGTAAACAGGTCCTTTGAATCGATCGATGCACCTGAGGCATCGTAGAGGCTCATCCTAGGGCCGCATACACTGCATGTGATGCCCTGGGCATCGAACCTCCTGTCCAGGGGATCGTAATAGTCCCTCTGGCAGTGCCTGCACATGGGAAAGTCATGCATGTGCGTCCTCTCCCTGTCGTAGGGAAGGGCCTTGACAGACGTGAACCTGGGGCCACACCAGGCGCAGGCGGTGAAAGGGTACTCATACCACCTGCCCTTTGGATCTATCATGTCCCTGAGGCACTCCGGGCAGATTCCGATGTCAGGCGGGTAAATACCCGAGGCCACCTTTCCCGTGATCTTGCTCTTGTCAATAAGAAACTTGTCAAACCTACCCCTGAATGGACTGAAAGCGTGAAGAATATCCTCGATATCAGAGACCTCTGGGGCGTGCTCTCGAATATCAACGAGGAACCTTGCGATCGAGTCCTCCGAGCCCTCGATGATGATCTCGACGCCTGCATCACCCAGGTTGATGACGTATCCCAGAAGCCCGTTCTTGACAGCCATCCTGTAAATGAAGGGCCTGAAACCGACGCCCTGGACCCTGCCTGTGATGTTGATCTTTGCCTCGATCTTTCCTCTCAAGGGGTATCAAGTTCTAGTCGAACTGCGTAATTTAAACTCTAAGCTTGAGAAATAATCATGTAAACAAGTAAACAATCCGAACTGGGTGTGATTGTTTCATAGATAACAAGTTAGGGAAGGTTCCGTGGATTGTCCTGGTTTCGATACTGTAATTAACCTGTCTCCATCTGTCATATCAGGTAGCCCCATGGAGATGATGTTCACCACCCTGTCCCTTTTCGTGGTCATGATAGTTGGTAGCTACATAGTGTACAAGCGCGTCGTCATGGCCCAGGCGGAGTACGAGGACAGCAAGGACGCGGTGCGGAACATCAGCTCGGGTTTCACGAGGCAGGTCAAGAGGATGGAATCGGAGCTTGACAGGATCGAGCGTGAGGCGCTTCAGGCAAAGTACATGGCCAATGAGGCCATGAACTCTGGCCGGGGGACGGGGGATGCGACCCTGAAGGGCCTTGAGAAGGTGATAGAGCTCTCCGACAGGGTTGACAACATCGAGTCCAGCATCGAGTCCATGCGTGGGGACCTCCAGAAGATAGCCGTGCAGCCGAGGATAGTTCATCAGGTTCCAGTTACAGCCCCAATCCCCGTGGAGGGCGACAATATTCTGCAGCAGATCACCGGCACCGAGCTTGATGTCCTCAAGATGATAGTGGACCTTGGCGAGGGGACAGTTCCAGAAATAAAAGACGCTATCGGCAAGACCCGTGAACACACCGCCAGGCTCCTGAAGAAGCTCTACGAGAAGGGCTACATCGACAGGAACACCAGCAGCATGCCGTACAGGTACAGTATAAGGAAGGAGATAAGGGAGCTCATCCTAGGGCTGAACGAGGAGCCCGCGCTAGGTCTCTAAATTAAAATAGGATCGTACCCCTAGACTGTTCTATGCAGCCAACAACATGGGACGAGGCACCCCGCTTCGAGCCCTTTGAAGGAGTAGACATCCGTATAATTGGAAACGGAATGCATGCCACAATGTGTTACATTGTAATCCACCCCGGTGCGGTCGTAGACTGGCACGATCACCCCCACGAGCAGATGGGTACCCTAATCTCAGGAGCAGGTGAGCTATCTACTAGGGACAAAACAGTCAAGGCAAAGCCCGGAGCGGCTTGGTTCATCCCGCCGCACGAGGAGCACAAGTTCGTGACAAAGGGCGATGAGCCAGCAGTCATCATCGAGACCTTCGCGCCTGCAAGGACTGACTACGTAATAAAGGCGAAGTAAACACCCTATGCTGTCCAAGGAACTCCATCCTATAGTACAAAAGGCGATGGCGGAGGGCTACCAGCTCACCCCCGATGCCTTCGCTCTCCTCAACGAGAGACCCGTAGATGAGGCCATCCTGTTGATGGAGGGAGCCATTAGGAGGGCTTATGGACAGTCCAATATTTTCATAATCGACGCCGAGTTCCTCACCAAAGAAACCGAGGTAAGGAAGCCAATGAAGCCAGTCCTGGCCATGAAGTCCGTGAACCGGCTTGAACTTATCCTACCCGAGGAGACCCAGTCAATAGGAAGTTCTGACGGGTACATCGACTACTTCAACAGCAGGTTCAAGCAACTTGAGGCGATAATCAAGCAGCGCCTGGACCTCAAGGACGCTATCCCCCTTGCCCAGGCGATGAAACTGCCGCTGAAGACGAAATTCAAGGCCGTAGGGATAGTCACGGAGAAGAGCGCGAGGAATAACCGCCTATTCCTGGACCTAGAGGACATGGATACCTCGACTCATGTGATGGTCGGTGGCGAGGATAACATCAAAAAGGGATTGGAGATCCTCATGGATCAGGTGATTTGCTTCGAGGGCACCCGTTTCAGGGAGAAGATGATGGTGGCCAACGAGCTCTACTGGCCTGACATTCCTATGCACAATATCAATAGGAGCAACGTCCCGGTATCGGTTGTCTTTATCGGTGATGTTCATATCGGTAGCATGCACTTTAGGGGTGATCTGTTCGAAAAGTTCATCAGGTGGCTCAATCAGGACCTCGGTCCCCAACCCAGCAAAGACCTGGCGTCCACCGTGAAGTACGTCGTGATCGCGGGCGACCTCGTTGATGGGATAGGGATATACCCAAACCAGCTTGATGAGCTCACTATAACCACCCAGAAGGCACAATACGAGGAGGCAGGAAAGCTCATCGCGAGGTTCCCGGATCACATCGAGACAATCATCATACCCGGCAACCATGACGCCGTAAGAAGAAGCCTCCCCCAGCCCATCATCCCGAAGAGCTACGCACCAACACTTCACGCCAACCCAAATGTGCTCATGGCACCCAACCCAGTTTACGTTGACCTGAACACCGTGCGTATCCTAATAGCACATGGTACCGCGCTTACTGATATCCTCGGTTCTACACCAGGACACGATTTCCACAACCCGGTGAACGCTGTTGAGCTGCTCCTAAAATGCAGGCACATAGCACCCACATACGGAGAGACTACCCCAATAGCTCCCGAGAAGGTTGACCGACTTGTGATGAAACACATCCCGGACGTAGTGGTGATGGGGCACATCCACATCTACGAGTCAAAGAAGTACAAGGGCGTCACGTTGATCTCAAGCGGCAGCTTCCAGGACCAGACGCCTTTCCAAAAGAGGATGAAACTGGTTCCCACGCCTGGAGTCCTTTCCGTATTCAACCTCAAGACACATGACCAGTATCCACTAGATCTTGAAAGACTGAACTAGTGCCCTTGGCAATCAGGCCAGCGATTCTTAACGCCTCGGGCATCCTACCATGAATGGCCTGTTCCCTCAGAACGTTCTCAGCGAATCCAACTGATCCACCTACTACCTCAAAGTAGATTGATGGATGTTCCCCGATCTTGAGTTCGTGTATCCTACCTAATGCCTTATACCTCCTCCATCTCTCCCTCCAATCGGAGAAGTGTTTACGGAGCGCGTTTAACGTGGCATCCATGTCAGGGTACTTGGACATGTAGACGATGATGGGCTTTTCGATCTCCCTGTAAACATACTCCACATCAACCACGTTGAACCCAGCGAACGTGGCACCCCCAAGGACGATGACATCTATCTCCCAGTCCATGAGAATGTTTACAATGTTTACACCCGCGTCAAGGCCGTCCACTGTGATAGGAACAACCCTGAGATCAAGCAACTCTGGTCCCTGTAAACATGTACAACAAAGGCTAGTGCGCTGGATATGCCTGCTTATCCCTCGCTGGAACGGCTCGAAGCTTCCGTCTTGAACCCCTACTGCTACCGTAGAAACAGGTATCAATACTTGTCAAGTTTTCCTTGTATCTTGCACTTTATTAGGAATTGTGCGTACGCGGACCTAGGCACCTTTACAGTACCGGACTTTACCTGTATCCTTGAGATCTGGGCCAGTGCGTTTTTGTCAACGTCTTTCTCGAATACAAGTCTACCGTTACTTTCTATGGCGAACGGCCCCATTTCCAGGGCTATTTCCTTGATATCTTCCTTAGAGAGACTTATTTCACCGTCGTCGTCGATGGCCAGAACGAATTCAGCGGAGTTAGCTAGTGCGCCACCGGATAAAATTGCGACGGACTCAGTCCCATCATTGTTGATGAACTGGTCGAGAGCTTTGTTGACTACATCAGCCACGGTCTTGCCGTCTTTTTTAGCCATGGTGAAGACCTCCATGTAAAGCTCGGTGTCTAATCCCCTTATAGCTACGGTTTTGCGTGGCATGTTTACTGTATCACCAGATTACTTGTTTACAAGTTTACTTGTTAACAAGTATACTTATAAGCATATCGGGGCTGTAAACATCTTGTCCCGAAAGGGGACCCGGAGTTAGATTAAATGTCAAGCACGGTAGCCCTAGATAAATCCATAAACAAGAATAAAAATCGCTCGGTAGCCAAACCCGGCGTAAGGAATGCTAACTTCGGCAAATACGTAGATGTATTCCGTCAATTATTACTTCTCAACGAGAAAAACGATCTCGCTACCACTCTGAAGAATATTCAGGAGCTTATGAGCTTTAGCGAGAAGATCTTCAGCAGCGGCGCGGTCAGTGAGACCTTCCTCTATTTCTGTCTCCACGGCGCATCCACGGCGTGGGTGCTACAGTGCGAGCTGAACATGCCAGAGGCAACGGTCTACAGGGCCCTCAAGAGACTACGCGCCATCGGCGTCATAGTCCCCGCGCTCAAGGTGAGCAAGGTCAAGCGCAGCAAGGGCGGTCCAAGGCCAACTGTATGGGCCGTTGACACAGCCTCACCAGACGAGGTGAGCAGCGCCCTGAGGCTCCACTACAAGATGCTGAGCCCCAAGTTCAGGGTCGCAGAGGAGGTCGCTCAGACCATCCTAGAAGAGTACCAGGAGGCAGGGAAGCCACTGGAAATCAACTACCGTGACATCATGGGACAGGTGAAGAGCCTGAAGATCCCGTTCAAGGGACCAGACATCGCAGAGCTGGCGGCTCAGTACCTCCACGAACGTGGAATCAAGGTCTGGCGTTAACACTCCCCCAAGAGCCCTTCTCCCACTTCGGGAGGAGGGATATTCTCAATTACCAAATTATAACTCTCTATTCGTATCGGTTTTATACCCAAGTGACGATTCAACATCAGTGAATCATCATTGAGCAAGCTAATTCAACCCCATATCATGTGCGGTATCGGCGATGTAGCAAGGTACGTGTTGATGCCAGGTGACCCCACCAGGGTCCAGCGGATAGCAAAGCAGTTCGATTCAGCAGAGAAAAAGGCAGAGTACAGGGGCTATGTAACGTACACGGGCGAGACAAAGGGAATCTCCATCACTTCCACCTCATCGGGTATCGGTTGCCCAACAACCGCCATCGCCATGGAGGAGCTCATGAACATCGGGGCGGACACCTTCATCAGGGGGAGCACAACCGGCGCACTCGTTCCGCACTTGGACAGCGGGGACATTGTGGTAGCAACGGGAGCGGTCCGCTGGGAGGGAACAAGTAAGACCTACATCGCCAC
>JAUWLH010000284.1 GCA_030613835.1 Candidatus Bathyarchaeota archaeon
CCCCCGCACCATGATACAAACCTCAGCGCAGACGGTACTAAATTAGCGCGCATGATAAAATATTATAATTGAGTTTGAACTGAGGCACACGCATAAATTCAATTATATCTTCACGTTTCTATGATTACAATGTCTGTAAAAAAGTTGTTAAAGAGTGAACTAGCTAATTTTGAGCCCAGACGGAGAAGAATGAGTACAAGTGATAGCTCCAATGCTCATGTTCTCTGGGGAGGAGACACTCTTGACGTAAAAATTCCCAAATATATCGCTGACTCAGTCTATCAAGCCATCATAGATGGCTACACACATTACGCTATGACTGGAGATCCTGACTTTAAAAACGCTATAGCAAAATATTACTCAAAATTCGGAGCCACCATTGAAGACCCTGTAAAACAAGTAATAGTAAACTCAGGAGGATCAACAGGAATATTCCAATCCTTCTCAGCCCTCATAAACTCTGGAGATGAGGTAATATTATTCGATCCCACCTACTCCGCATACCCTAACGTCATCCAGTTTCTTGGAGGAAAAATCATCAAATCACCTTTAACGGAAGACAAATCAGGGCATTTTAGACCCGATATCGAGGACTTGAAGGAGAGGATAACGCCTAAGACCAAGGCTATACTAGTCTGTACACCTGATAATCCTACTGGGTGTGTTTATACTAAGGAGGAGTTGAAAGGTATTGCAGACCTTGCTAAGGATCATGACTTTGTCGTCGTGTCTGATGAGATATACCAAGAGTTCATATGGTGTGACAAGCCGCACTTCCCCATTATCAGCCTTCCAGATATGGAAGATCGAACAATTGTGGTCATGAGTTTTTCCAAGACATATGTGTGGACAGGATGTCGAGTCGGATGTCTGATTTCAGGTCCAAGTCTTGCACCTTACATTAGTAAGATACCCATTAGTCTCGGTCTAGTTCCTGGAGCCTTCCAACGTGCAGGAATCGTTGCCCTAGAACAGGGTGGAGGATTTGTGAATAGTCTTTATAATCGGTACCGAGGAGTAACGGAGTACTGTAGCGAGAGGTTAGATGATATGTCTGGAGTAAGCTGCGCTATGCCTGAGGCGACCTTCTATGTTTGGCCTGATATCTCTGGAACTGGTTTATCTGATAATGAGTTTAGTACTCAACTATGGGAGCAGCAGCAAGTTAGTGTTCGTCCTGGCAGTCTCTTCGGAGAAAAGGGGAAAGATAGAGAGCGATTAGCTTTAGTTGAGCCATTGGAAAGACTAGTAGATGCAATGGATCGGATTGAGGCCTTCGTAAATAATCTTTAGAGCCTTCTTTCTACATCTGCAAGCGAGTGCCTTTTTTGTTACCGTTTCCAAGTTTCCGAGGGCACATCGCTGTATCCCTAGTTGGTTTGTTAGGCATGGCAGCATACGTATTGCGCGCTAGGTCTCTTCTATTGCTATTACCCGCGCCGGTGCCCCATCGGTTCCCTTGAGTTTTATCGGCAGATAAATGAGTATAACTCGGTCGCGTTTAATGGCTCCCAAATTGGTCACAAAGTCAATGAGTAGGATACCGTTATTGAGGAACTTGTGATGATTTCGTATCTCTGACCTCTCAACTTTATGAAGTGCTCCACACACCTCACAGGCCTTAACCGGCTGAGGGTCCGTGTAAAAATCTGTGGCTAAAGCTTTGATCCCCCTCTCCACGAGCCAATCACCGGCATCCAGAGATAGTCCGATCTGGTCGCTCCAGAACCTTCTAGTCCCGAAGGCCTTGTCCGTCCAGTCCGTGCGTATGATGACCACATCACCCTTCCGCACCATCACACCTGATTCTTCAAGGTCCTTGGCCGTGACCTGTTCCCCAGGCTTTTTGTGTGTCATATTAATCATGACTGCTTCTCCGATGAGCTGTGTTACGGGGACCTCATGATTCGCTAGGCCCTCCCTGTCAAAATGCTTGGGAGCATCCAGATGCGTAAAATCCTGGGTGCTCATCTCAAATTTCTGCCAAAATACGCCGTCATCATGCGTGGACACGGTTTCAATCTTGAGGCTTGGCTCATCCCTGTTATATACCTCTTTGACTGGGAAATGGAAATAAGTTTTTTCAGGATCTATCGTCAAAGACAGATCTATTATTCGAGCCCCATTTACCAACCATTCGCCAATCTCTCTCACATTCATCTCTGATCAACTTCCTCTTGATGTAAAACGTTATTAAATTTAATCATAAATGTGCTTGCTCGCTCCACTCTCGTGAATTTGAGCCACAATCCTCGAGAAGAGTCTTTTACATGTAACAGTAATGTTAAATTTCTTATAATGATTTTTTTTCAGAAAACAGTCATTTTTTTCCTACAATTATGACAACCTACCATAAAGGGAAATTAAATTAAAGTTGACGCCAGTTTTCCCATGTATATGCCGACGAGGCAGAGTATGTTGTTCAAGGCCAGGTTTGCCAAGAAGATGAGGTTCTGTTTCTCCTCAAGACCCTGAATGTCTCCAGGCTAAACGTTGACATGGTGGTGAAGGCACCGAGTATGCCGACTGCCAGGAATAGCCGAGTTGATTCGCACAGGACGATTGATTTCTCTGTGCCGTAGGTGTTGACGCCCAAGGT
>JAUWLH010000012.1 GCA_030613835.1 Candidatus Bathyarchaeota archaeon
TATGAAGGATCGTTTTCAGGGAAAGGACTACCTTACCCTAATGGACTGGAAACCTGAGGAGATCAAGTACATCCTCGACGTGTCAGCCGACTTCAAGAGGCAACGCCTGATGAAGCAGCCACACGCAAACCTAGCAGGCAGGACAATCGCCATGGTCTTTGAGAAAGCCAGCACGAGAACCCGCTTCAGCTTCCAGGCCGCAATCGCCCACCTGGGCATGCAGAGCTTCTATTCAACACCCAGCACGATGCAACTATCAAGGGGTGAGCCCATCAAGGATACAGCACGTATCCTGGACAGGTACTGTGAAGGGCTTGTCCTCAGGACCTTTGGACAGGACGTCGCCGAGGAGTATGCCGCCTACATGGACAGCCCAGTAATCAACGCATTAACGGATATGACACACCCATGCCAGGGACTGGCAGACATGATGACCATGCGTGAGCACAAAGGCAAGCTCAAAGGATTGAAGGTGGCCTACAGCGGTGACCCGTGGAACGTATGCCAGAGCCTCATGATTGGAAGCAGCCTCATGGGGATGGACATGTACGTCGCATTACCTAAGGGATGGATGCCCCACAAGAAGATCCTAAAGTTCGCTACAGAGAACGCCGAGGACAGAGGTACACAGATGGTCGTAACGGACGACATAGAGGAAGCGTTCAGTGGAGCAGACGTTATCTACGCCAACACCTTCCACAGCATGGGCCACAAGGACATCGAAGAGAGGAAGAAGAAGTTTGCAGCATACCAGGTCAATGATGAGACCATGGCATATGCAGACAAGCACGCTATCTTCATGCACTGTTTACCGGGCTATCGTGGTGAAGAGATGACGGACAGCGTCATCGAGGGACCTCAGTCCGCGGTGTTTGACCAAGGCGAGAACAGGATGCACACAGAGAAGGCCGTACTGGCTCTCTTCATTCAATAATTTTTTCTTTTATTTTAATTCATTCTTATACCGTACTTTGACGCTGCCCCCAGCTCCTCGTAGTACCCATGAACGAGGCCCAGTATTTTACGTGCAATATTCTTGGTCTTGAGGCTATTCTCATCGGAACGAGGTACGTGTTTGAACATTATCGTGACCGCATAAGCGTTCCCTGGATGGTACACTATTCCAGTATTACATAGGACACCGCCCATCCAGCCAGATTTATCCGCGATATCAACCTCGTCAGGGACTGAATCCCTGATGACGCCCTGTTTCCACAGCTTGAGCTTGTCCAGGGCACTCTTGGAGACGAACTCCGAAACGCCTTCTTCCGTGTAAAGGATCGATAACAGCGTGGTCATGTCCTTGGGGACCGTGATGTTCTCGTTCTCACTCCTGATGTCCCTGAACGCCTGCATCTTACGCCTAAGCTTGGTGTCCGGGAGGCCAAGTTCATTGAGAAGTCGGTTGACATCCTGGTTTCCAACCCTGTCAAACATAATGTTGGTCGCTACGTTGTCACTAATGACAATCATGAGGGTTGCATAGTCCTCAAGAGTCAACATGGTAACGCCAGGGGTCAGGTGTTGCAGCACTCCGCTCCCTCCGCAGATGTAATCCTCGGGAAGCGTAACCTCCTCCATCGGGTCTAACTCGCCCGCCTCGACCTTCCTGGAGTACTCCATCAGTAGGGGGATCTTGATGATGCTGGCAGTCGGGAATGTCTCCGAGTGGTTGATGCTGAAACCTCCCCCCTTTCCATCCAAGCTGATGGCGTAAAGACCGATGATTCCGAGGTAATCATCCGTTATCTCCTGTATCTTTTTCTCGGTTTTAATGTGAAGGGAACTCATGGATATGCATGTGTTAAACTGTTAATACGTTTTTCCAGCGATCATACCTACTACAAAGAATTTTACCTCTTCATTTATCTGTGATGTTGTAACATACTGGTGGATTAAACGTTGATGGAGGATCTGAGGAGCCGTTTCACCTTTATGAGGGGAAACCTGACCATACTGACTATCCGACAGATAGTTGGGATGTTCTTCAGGCGGATGGTCCTTAGCTACTCAAGTCTCTTCGTTCTCGCAGTAGGCGGAAGCAGCTCCCAGATTGGTATAATCAACAGTGTAAGACCTCTAGCCGGACTACTCATGTTCCCGATATCAGGGTATCTCACGGATAGGACAAGCAGGGTCAAGCTCATCGCTCTCGCTGACCTGATGAGTGGTTTGACTATGCTAAGCTATGTCCTAGCTCCTAGCTGGGAGTGGATAGCCGTAGGTGCATTGATACAAGGATTCATGGTGTTCTCATTTCCTCCAGTCTCGGCTATCATGGCGGACAGTATGGAACCACAGAATAGGGGAGTAGGGGTCGCAATGATGAACACTTCATCCACTCTCATCTCGATGTTCAGTCCATATATCGCAGCGCTTGTTCTGGAGGCATACGGAGACAACATCGGTATGAGAATCCTATACGGGTTCTTGGGGTTACAGGCAGTCTTCAACTCAATCTATGTTTACAGAC
Organism: Candidatus Bathyarchaeota archaeon; assembly: GCA_030613835.1. Lineage (GTDB taxonomy): Archaea > Thermoproteota > Bathyarchaeia > TCS64 > TCS64 > RBG-16-57-9. The sequence goes on from JAUWLH010000012.1 coordinate 2,474, forward strand.
GTCTAGAGGAAACAACAAAGCCAGAACCGTTGGAAAAGATGCCAGGAGTCATCGAAATCCTGAGAAGAACATATTCAGGAGTACCTAAGTTACTTCGAAACATGCCATTGAGCGTGAAAGCTGTTAGCATAGTGGTCTTGCTGGCTTTCCTTTCAAACGGTATATCCAGCCCGTATTGGGTTGTCTACGTGATTGACATCATAGGTCTTACCAAAATCGAGTGGGGTTTAATCTTGCTCTACGAATCTATTTTGAAGGTATTATTGATGATGCCTGCAGGGTTACTGGCCGATCGGATAGGCCGCACAAAAACCCTGCTTGTCGCGATTGTTTTTTCTCTAATCTCTCTACCCACCCTTGTGCTAGCTACAGACTTCACCTCTGTTCTGCTGATACGATTAGGAGCGGCAATCGCAGGGGCTATGTTCATACCTGCTAGTAGCGCATTAATCTCTGATTATACGCCGCGAGAGATGAGGGGCAGTGTTATGGCTGCTGTAGGAAGGGGTACGGCGCTGATAGGAGCAACAGGCGGAGGAACTGGTGGCCCCGGACTTGGTTACCTGTTCGTTATTCCTGTTATGGTCTCATCTTTAGTGGGAGGAGTGTTGTATGAGATAAGCCCTGTTTATCCTTGGTATTTCGTGGCTGTCGCTACTATTGTTCAGTTTCTATGCGTACTATTATTCATTCGTGACCCAGAGAAGGCACAAAACTAATTTTACGAACGCTACAAGTGATTGTACTATTACAAAGGTTTTTTAATTAAAACCGTGGACTTTCACGGGATACCACCGTATCAGGATACACCTAGTGCCCTCAATATTATCTGACGTAACAACGAGCCTAAAAGAAGTCTTCTCGAACCGGAACATCGTGGCGATAAGCAGCACAAACATGCTCTACACTATCTTTAACGGGTTCTGGGAGCTGTGGTGGGGTCTCTACCTCATCGAGGTGCTCAATGTTTCCCCCATTATCGTTGGTTTTCTAGCGACTATTCAGAACACCAGTAGGATCCTGTTCCAGTTACCCGGTGGTATGCTTGCAGACAGGATTGGCAGGAAGAGAGTAATAGTCTACGGTACGGCGTTAAGGGTTATATCTCCCATATTCCTGTATTTTGCTGAATCCTGGTACTGGGTGGTGCCGGGTATAATCATTAATGCCTGTGCAAGCATCTACATGCCAGCTTTCAACGCGATCATCGCAGAGAGCCTTCCCCAGGACAAAAAGGGGGCAGGGTTTGGAGCCTACAGGTTCATGACTGGAATCCCCAGCATCTTCATGCCCGTGATAAGCGGTTACTATCTGGACATCATGGGACTCGAAAGGGGCGTCAAGATGGGTCTACTCATGTTCATAGTTGCAGCCTCCATTGCCACGATTATCAGGCATATTTACCTCACAGAAACCCTTGATAACGAGATCGCCAAGGAGGAGGAAAATACAGGAGAAACTGAGCACGTGGGCTTAATCGAGACATTCAAACAACAGCCTCGAACTGTCTGGGCCATGCTTGCCATTACAATCATCACGGGCTTTGCAATGAGGATGACATGGACCTTCCTCTCATTATACGCAGTTCAGGTAGTTGAACTAACAATGGCGCAGTATGGTTTGCTGCAGAGCATTGCCATGATGATCAGCGTACCTCTGTACCTCGTCAGCGGCGTCGTGGCCGACAGGACTAGTAGGAAGAACCTGATCCTAATGGCAAGGGGACTGGGACCGTTCGACAGCCTGAGCCTGATCCTGTTCAGCGATTATAGGCAGCTCATTGGCGCGTACTCGGTTATAGGTGTAGCACAGGGAATCGGTGGTGGACGCCTTAGGACAGGCGGATTCATGGGAGGGCCCGCCTGGAACTCGTTGATTACCGATCTGGTACCTGCGAAGGATAGGGGAAAAGTACTTGGCTTAATGGGAACTGTCTCTGGTCTGCTAGGACTCCCAGGATCAATAATAGGTGGCTATCTATACGAAAAGAACCCATCATTGTTGCTGATCTCCGGGTCAATACTGGAAGCCCTAGCCATTCCAATAATCATATTCTTCCTGAAGGACCCCAAGAGAGATAAAGTTCCGCCACCTAATCTACCCTAAACCGGTGCAAACCATATCATCCGTGCCCCGTTAGTGTTATTAACTATAGCTTATACCCTATTGCCGATGGATATGGCAAAGGTTCCAAACCTAGTCACAGCAATCCCAGGCCCTAAGAGCCAGGAATTGATTAAACAGAGGAACGAGTACGTTCCAGCGGGTGTATACCTCGTCCAGCCAGTTACAATCGCCAAGTCAAAGGGCGCGCTGGTGGAGGACGTTGACGGAAACACGTTACTTGACTTTACCTCAGGGATCGGCGTAACCAGCCTGGGCCACTGCACGGAGGAGATCGTTGAGACCATCAGTGAGCAAGCGAGAAAACTGATCCACAGTTGTATTCACGTAGGCAACTACAAAGTATACATAGACTTAGCCAAGAAGCTAATTGATATCACCCCTGGCGGCCACAAGAAGCGCGCAATGATGCTTAACAGCGGCAGCGAGGCCGTAGAGAACGCGGTCAAGATCGTCAGACAGTCAACGGGCAGACCCAACATCCTGAGCTTTGAGAACAGCTTCCACGGCAGGACCTACATGGCCATGACCTTGACGGGCAAGTGGGATCCATATAAGGTGGGCCTCGGCCCATTCGTGCCAGGGGTATACTTTACACCATTCCCGTACGCGTACAGATGCCCATGGGGTACCGACGACAAGGAGGAGTGTGGCAAGGCTGCGATCCACCACATCGAGAAGAGCGTCTTCAAGACACAGGTGGATCCAAGCACGGTTGGCGCGATAATCGCCGAGACCGTTCAGGGTGAGGGAGGGTTTATCGACCCACCGAAGAACTTTTTCCCTATGTTGAAGGAAGTCGCTGACAAGCATGATATCAAGCTTATCATGGATGAGGTTCAGACGGGTTTTGGCAGGACGGGAAAGATGTTCGCCATCGAGCATTACGGAGTCGTGCCTGATGTTATGGTTATGGCGAAGGCGATCGCTAACGGGTTGCCCCTGAGCGCGGTGGTGGCGAGCGAGGAGCTGATGGGTGATATTTACCCTGGTAGCCTCGGGGGTACGTATGGTGGTAACCCGATCGGGTGTGCTGTAGCCCTTAAGGTTATTGAGATTATGGAGAGGGAGGATATTCCTGGTAGGGCTGAGAGGATGGGTGTGAAGCTTCGTAAGAGGCTTGGCGAGTTCCAGGAGATGTATCCGATGATCGGTGATGTCCGTGGGTTGGGTCCGATGCTGGCAATGGAGTTCGTCAAGGATCCTAGGTCTAAGAAGCCGGACGCGGAGGGAAGCAGCGCTATAATGAAGGAGTGCCTGAAGAATGGTTTGATGACGTTGAAGGCAGGTCTTTATAGTAACGCTATCAGGCTGCACCCGCCGCTTATCATTGAGGACGACCTCCTTGAGACGGGTCTGGGTATCCTAGAAGCCGCAATAAAGAAGCACGCCTAAACCCCTTTTTCTTTACTATGTTCTCAACAAATAATTAGATCCCTACGTGTTTCGTTGACTATTCCCAAATTTTTGCTATGATTTAAAGTATGGCAATGGACGATGATTCAATGGAACTATGATACCTTTTTCCATGTCTGATAAATGGGGCATATATCAATGACACATGGGTCTCGATCAACCATCCTGTATAGAATATTCGATGAACCCCTGTCAGTTAACGCACACTCGATCTTGTTTGCACCTTTATCGCGTCGTTGGAATGCACAGTTTAACGGGTCATCTTTTCCAGGTAGGTCTGTTTGTTTGACTTCACTAGACATGGATTAAATATGTATTTTCTAATAAAAAAGAAATATGTAGAATTATCAGTTTCTCATCACGAAATACTCCAGTACATCGCCAAGTACGGTCAAGCTGTGCAGAGTTCCTTCGGGATAATGAATAACCAGCGTATTTTCCCCGTCCAGCTGAAACTCCATCTCGTCTCCCTCTGACTCGACCCTGAAATGGCCGTGTGTTGCTATCACCCACTCGTATGCGTCGTGCGTGTGGGGGTGAATCCTTGTTCCATTCTGGTAAGAGTGCCTGATGAGGACATAATTGTGGTCTTTATCCATACAAGTCTTGAATGCATCCTCCATTACTGGATAATACTCGGTTTTAATCATGTTTAGAAGACCTCGTCTGGTGAATAAATATGAGCCGCTTTTTTATCTTGCTATGACCACTTACAGCCGATGAAGCTAGGTTGCCATGTCTCGATAGCAGGAAGCATTGACAAGGCGGTTGACAGGGCTCAGGAGATCGGCTGTAACACGTTCCAGGTGTTCACTCGAAGTCCTAGAATGTGGAGGCACAGGGAGTTCAGGCAAGAGGAGATCGAGGCGTTTAAGCGGAAAAGAGGTGATGCAGGTATCGACCCCGTGTTCAGCCACATGCCGTACCTGCCAAACCTCAGCTCATCAAACCCCGAACCATACAGGAAAAGCGTGGATTCCCTGCGCCTTGAGCTGACCAGGTGTAACCTGCTGGACATACCGTTCCTTGTCACCCACCTCGGTAGCCATCTGGGCAAGGGGCTGGACATCGGCATCAAACAGATCGTGAATGCTATTGATACTGCCATCTCCGGGCTTGATCAACACCCTATTATCCTCTTGGAAAACACATCGGGCAAGACCAATGAGGTTGGCTCTACCTTCGAGGAGTTGAGGACTATCATTGACAGCGTTTCAACGGAACGCATAGGCGTGTGCTTCGATACATGCCATGCGTTCGCTCGGGGTTATGATATATCAACGCAGGAAGGAATTGACTCAACCCTTCGAGGTATCGAGGAAACGATGGGATTCAATCGCATCCAGCTTGTCCACCTAAATGACAGCAAGGGCGAGCTGGGTTCAAGGCTTGACAGGCACAACCATATCGGGGTTGGACAAATCGGGGAGGATGGATTCAGGCAGTTCCTCAGGAGCAAGTTCAAGTCCAAACCGTTGATACTTGAGACCCCCGTCGATGATTTCAGGTCAGACACGGGTAACTTGGAGAAGGTCAGGAAACTGGCTGCCTAGATGTGGGCGAAAAGTGTTGACTGATAGCTTGGCGTAGTGGCCTCGCCCAGGATGATTCTCAGGGCCGTCTGGCTATAATCGAGTCGCTCTCTACTTGATAGGGTTGGATACATATGCCTGACCGTGCGTATGATCGGGTCGACTGTGGTGATTGTCCTGTTTCTCGCTGCGGCCTCCTTCTTTACTATGAGGACAAGTCGCCTGATTTCTTCCGCTCTGAACTTGTTTACAGCCATCATATTTATATCGACCAACAAACTATCTAATTTCTTAGTATATAAAGATTACACCATTTATCCCAAATTACTTTCTAGAGAGGTCAGTGAAAGTGGCTCTTGGGGTTTTTATCTGAGTCAAACGGACGCCTAAAAAGGCTTCATTTATACTAAAAACAAGAAAACCGATTCCATAAAAAAGCTGTAAAATAATTAACCACCCAACACAAAACATTTTTTTCGTTTACAACGTTTTCTGTATTTTCATCCGTAAAAAACTCAGGGGAATATTAAAAAGTAAGATGTTGATCAATAGGATTACGTCGCCCCGATAGCTCTAGCTCGGTTAAAGCGCTTGCTTGGTAAGCAAGAGACCGCGGGTTCAAATCCCGCTCGGGGCTCCATTCTGCAAAAGCTTGTTGTGACGCAGCAGTGCCTCGGTTGCTGGCTCCCTGCCCATGAACTCCTTGAACACCTTCATAGGCTCAACGCCGCCGCCCAAGGCTAGGAAGGACCATCGGAACCTCCTACCTAGCTCCTTTATGGCATCCTGGTTCTCCAAACCGGTGAACTCAAAGGCCGAGTATAGGTCTGCGCTCAGGACTTCCGCCCACTTGTAGCTGTAGTAGCCAGCCGCGTACCCTCCGGCGAATATGTGGCTGAAGGCGCAGAGGAAGTGATCATCCTTGAGAGGCTCCAGTACCTGAGTCCTTTCCGCGATCTTCCTATGAATCTCGAATGGATGAACAGGCCCTTCAGGGTAATACGCACTGTGCAGCTCGATATCAGTCATTCCGAACTCCAGTTGCCTCACCATGTCGCTCCCGGCCATGTACACCTTGGCGTCAAGGAGCTTCTGTACCAGGTCATCGGGTAACGGGTCACCTGTCTCCCAATGGCCTGAGATGGATCTGAGAATGGGCTCGTGGTAGCACCAGTTCTCCATAAATTGGCTTACAGTCTCAACAGCGTCCCATTCTACCCCGTTGATACCCGACACATCCGCGTAATCAACCGTGGTGAGCATGCCCTGGAGGCCGTGACCGAACTCGTGGAACAGCGTGGTGACCTCCCCGAAACTCATCAATGATGGGCGATCGCCCACCGGGGGCGTCCCATTGGCGTTCAAGTAAACCACTGGCAGCCTGAGGTCTCCATCAACAATCCTCCTGTTGAGGCAACTGTCCATCCAGGCCCCGCCGCGCTTGTCTCCCGGTCTTGAGTAAGCATCGAGGTAGAACGAGGCTATCTTATTCCCGTTCTCGTGGACATAGAAGAACTGTACGTCCTCGTGCCAGCTGTTAAACTCGTCCCCTGATTCCTTAATACTGATGCCGAACAGGTATTCCGCCAGCCCGAACATCCCCTCAAGCACCTTGGGCATTGGGAAATACGGTCTGAGCTGGTCGTCGGTGAACTGAAACCGTTTCTCTTTGAGCCTCTCTGACCAGAATGATATATCCCATTGCATGAACTGCTCGTTCTGCCCTGAATTCTTGGCAAGCTCCCCTAACTCCCCGTACTCCTTGACCTGGTGTGGCTTGGACGCATCGAAGAGCTCCGTGAACATCCTCTGAACCGCGTCAATGTCTGGGGCCATCTTTGAGGCAAGGCTCAAGTTGACGTATGTATCATACTCAAGCAGCTTCGCTTTCTCCTTCTTGAGTTTGAGGATCTCCATTATTAGCGGGCCGTTGTCCAGCTTGCCTTCGTCAGCCCTTGAGACGTAAGCCCGGTATATCTGCTCCCGTTGACCTCTGTTCCTACTGTGCCTCAGGAAGGGAACGACGATGGGTGCTTCAAGGGTGATCCTCCAGGGGCCGTCATCTGGTGTCGATTTCTCGGCCTCCTTCTCTTTGTTGTAGCCCATTGACGAGAGTTGCCTCAGGGTATCAGGCCATTCCTCCGTGTCACCCTTCTCGGAGATTATTAACTCATATGCTTTGGTGGCGTCGAGGACATGGTTACTGAAATCGGTGCCGAGCTGGGATAGACGCTTGCTGATTTCGTTGAACCTCTCCTTTTCCGCTCCCTCTAGCCCGACGCCCGAGTGTTTGGCATCCCTGATCTTCAGGTCGATCACTCGCATCTGAGCCTCATCCAGCTTTCCCCACTCGGGGCCCTCCTTGATTTCCACCAATCCGTCGTAGATGGGCTTGCTCTGGCCCATCCTGAGACCGAACTCCACCACCTTGGGCTGCATGGCCTCGTGTGCCTTCCTGAGCTCCTCGGTGTTCATAACGTTGAGGAGGTGCCCGATAGGGCCCCATGAATACTCGAACGGTAGCCCCATTGTCTCGATGGGCTCAATCAATCCTTTCCAGGTGGGCTGGATATTGGCCTCCAGCTCCTCCAGCGTATCCTTTGCCTCCTCAAGCAGCCTTTTCATGGCTGGCTCGATGTGCTCTGGCGTTATTTCGTTGAACTTGGGTAGCCCAGACGTCAATAATAATGGGTTATCGGGGTGACTCATGAGAGAAAAATAGTGATGGAACTATTTTATGGTATAGAATTAGATGGGAAGTTGTTTCCCGTCCAGCTTCAGCAGCTCATCCCAGCGGCTGGAAGCCATCTCCTGGAACTCGCCTAGTTCCCCATCAGTCAAGTGTCTGAACCTCCTCTGAGGCTTCAACGCCTCGGATACTGGCTTCAGCTCCTTAGGCTTGTAGCTCAGGTTGAAATAACCGTCCACTACCTCGTACAACGGCCATAGACCGGTGTCGGTCATGAGCTTGGCTATCTTGACGGTCTGGCTTGGGTCAAAACCCCAACCCGTTGGGCAAGGTGACTGAACCTGCAGGAACTTGAACCCGTAAAGGTTCTTGGCGTACTCGATCTTTCCCACCATGTCATTGATGTTTCCGACGGATGCGGTTCCGATGTAGGGTACATGGTGCGCCGCGAAGATGAACGGAAGGTTCTTGCTCCATGTCTTCTTGCCCCTGCTGGCTTTTCCGACGGGTGTAGTTGTGGTCGCAGCGTACTTTGGTGTCGCGCCGCTCCTCTGGCCACCCGTGTTCATGTAAGCGTGATTGTCGGCACAGAGCCAGAAGAAGTTCTCGTTTCGCTCAGCAGCGGCACTGAGACCCTGCATCCCTATATCAGCGGTCCCGCCGTCCCCGACGAAGGCAACCACATTGGTATGAGTGTTTCCCTTCTGTTCAAGGGCGTTGGTGATGCCACTCAAGAGGGCTGCTCCGCCCTGGAATGATGTGCCCATCCAGTAGAGGGGAATGCTCCTCTGGATAGTGATCCATATACATCCGGGGACGCTGATGAAACATGTATCGTTTCCGAATGTCTTCATGGCATTCCTGGCGATTATTCCGTGTCCGCATCCCTGGCACGATGATGTACCCGGCTGCATTATCTCCACTGGCTCGATTCTGGGTGTCGGTACTGGTTTGCTCATTTAGACCCACTCCACCTGATCCACCTTTTCACCGATGGAACGCAGTGTTTTCTTCGCTATATAGTTGATGTGTTGGGGGGTGACCTCCTTGCCCGCCATGCCCGTGTGGAAGCCTATTATGTTTGGTCGCTCGTCCATGTCATAGAGGGCTCCCCTGAGCTCGCTGAACACTACCCCTCCGCTTCCGAGGCTCACGTTCCTATCAATGACCCCTATGGCCTTGTACTTCATGGCTATCTCGCGGAGCTCGACATCTGGGAACGGCCTAAAGGTCTTGAGCTTGATGAGTCCCACCTTATAGTCGTCCTCTTGGAGCTTGGTTATGGCGGGTCTCGCTGTGCTGGCGATTGTGCCCATTGCAATGATGCCTGCGTCGGCGTCCTGGCATTTGTACTCCTCGAAGAGCCCACCGTACTTTCTTCCGAAAGCCTTGTAATACTGCTTGTCCACTTCCTTGATGATTTTCTTTGCGTTCATCATGTGCTGGTGGTGCTCGATCCATGCCTCCTGTGTGCCGTAACTGGACTGGGGCTGCGCTAGTTTCCAATCACCGTATGGCAGCGGCTCGCCCAGCCCGTACTTTGGGTTGAACGGCGGGAGGAACCTGTCAACGTCCTCCTGATCGGGGATCTCCACGGGCTCAGCCGTGTAGCTCAGGATGTAACCGTCCATACCCAAGGCCACCGGCAGGTGAACCCTCTCATCCTCGGCTATCTTGAATGCCATGATGGTGGTATCAAGGACCTCCTGGTTGTCCTCGCAGTAGAGTTGGATCCAGCCCGTGTCCCTCTGTGCCATAAGGTCTGTGTGGTCGGGCTGCATGCTCTTTGCCCCCCTGTGGACCACGGCCATGACCACTGGCCTCCTCAACCCGTACATGGGGTGATGCATGTAGAACAGTCCGGGACCGCTTGTGGCGGTGAACGTCCTTGCGCCGGCGAAGCTAGCGCCCTGCACGCTGATCTGGGCGCTAATCTCTGACTCTACCTCTATGAACTTGGCGTCCAGTTCTCCATTTGCTACGAACTCGGCCAAGTACTGGACTATTGTTGTCTGAGGTGTGATGGGGTAAGCTGACGTTACCTCAATCCTGGCCAGTTTCGCCCCATAGGCGACAGCTTTGTTTCCTACCATTAACTCGCTGTGTGGCATCTTACTCGGCCTCCATCTTCATCTCTATGGCGTCAACCGGACACTGCTCTGCGCATATACCGCATCCCTTACAGTAATCGTAGTTGATGACGCTCTTCTTCTCGATCATGTCTATGCTGCCGTCTGGGCAGACCATCCAGCAAAGCTTGCATCCTGTGCATTTCTCTGCATCCACTATTGGCTTGAATGTCCGCCAATCGGCCTTGCTGTTGCTCGGGGCTCTTGATGTATCAATCCTGTCGACGACCTTGGGTCTCCCAATCTCGGTGCTGTTGTAGGCTTCCTCGACTGCCTTGACGTTCATCTCGGCTAGCCTACCTGACCACTGCTTGTTGACGGCCTCGATGATCGACTCCAACTTCACCGCTCCTGTAGCCTTGCAGAAAGCACCCAGGATAGCCGTGTTGGTGATCGGCCTCCCTAGGACCTCTAACGCGATTGCTGTGGCATCAACTGTTGCTGTTGGGATATCCATGTCAAGCTCGACCTCCATCGGTGGGACTGAGCTGTTAACCACCAGCATCCCGGTGTCCTTCAGGCCCTCTGTGATGTTCACCGATTTCCTGAGGAGAGGGTCAAGTACGACAACATAATCTGGCTCGTGGATGAGGCTTCTCACCATCTGGTCCTTCTCGCCTATCCTAACGAAGGCCGTTACAGGTGCGCCCCTGCGCTCCGTACCGTACATGGGGATGGACTGGCTGTGATGGCCCTCAAGGAACGCCGCGGTGGCTAGGAGTCGTGAGGCCGTGACCGCCCCCTGTCCTCCTCTTCCGTGGAAACGTATCTCGATCAATATTATCCCCGAAAAGGTATCAGATGAGCTTATGAGTTTTCGCAGTAAACGGTTCACTTAGTCATATTATGTCAGATGAAATGCTCAGTTATCCAGAAACGTGAGAACTCGCTGGGCACACAGTTAGGGCTAGTTCAGTATATCCTATAAACAATGAGCACCATGAATGGATATCCATGAGCGATTTAAACGTGCAAGGAATAGTCTTCGACCTAGACGGGACACTGGTCAATATGGGTGGCTTTGTCGAGTGGAGAAAGGCGCAAGAAGAGGTAGTGCAGAATTATCTTGAGCATGACTGCGACGAGGAGACGGTCAAGGCATGCAACGCGAAGGGACTGTTCACGATGCTAGATGAGATGTACAGGAACCTCCAGGATCAGAGGGGGGATGAGAAGGCAAGGATCGTCCAGAACTCCACTTACGATATAATCCGAAGCTACGAGGTGAAGGGAGTTGATTCATGCATCCTCATGGATGGCTGCCAAAGCACACTAGACTGGATAAGCGAAAGGGGGATACCCATGGGTATCTGGACATCGAACTCGACTAAATCAGCGGAGTATGCCATCAAACTCCAAGGGCTTCGCCACCACTTTAAAGCTGTAATCGGAAGGTCAGTTGATTTCCCCATGAAGCCTCAGCCCGAGCAGCTCGAGGAATGCTTCAGGCTGATAGGCGTTGACCCATCAAAGGGGGTCATAATAGGAGATAGCCACAAGGACATCATCGCAGGTAAGGCTGTGGGGGCTTACACTGTAGGTATCCCTGTCTACTTCACGAGGCTTGAGCTGATGAAAGAGGCTGGGGTAGATGTCATCATCGATAACCTGAGTGAGCTCCCCGCAGTCTTAGATGGCCTTTAAACGGTTAACCCGTCAAGGTAGAAGAAAATGATGTAAAGCGCCATCAGCGTCAACGCGGAGATCAGCAGACCCCTCATCGCCTTGTTGTAGTTCAGCCCAAAGGCACCGATTCCTCCCGCTAGAAAACCGTACAGATGAATGTCATGGGCTATGTTCACGTCGTTTACATACATCAGGGATGCAACCTCGACCGCGAGCACCCCTAGCCCAAGCAATACACCTGGCAACGGGATAAACAAGGCAGACGTGAACTTGAAGGGCATCAACAGCAGGAGCAAAGCGATAGCACCGAAGATAGCACCCGATGCGCCTATCACGGGCATTGTGGACGCCTGATTGGTTATGACATGGAGGTAACCCGAAACCATTCCAGATCCTATAAGGATGAGCCCAAACTTGGCGCCTCCTATCTCCGACTCAACGGCCCTCCCCACGCTTAGTATCACGAACATATTTGACAGAAGGTGATGTAAATTGACGTGCAGGAACATGTAAGAGAATAGGCTGAGAAAGTTTTGGTCAACCATAAACGTGGATGGCTGTATCGAGTACTCGTCTATAAGCACGTAGAAGAATGACTCGGGCATCATGAAGCCACCAACAAAAACGATTACGCAGGCCGATACGAAGAGGTACGTGAAGACCGGCTCGTGCCTGCGTGACATATCAAGCATTAATCGTCTATGATGTATTAAAATCCTGAACTCGCTGTTTCAAGGTGCGGAAAAAGCAGTTCCGTAAAGAAAACCGCATCCCACCCCATGAAAAGTAGCGGTAATCATAGCAATTTGCGCCAGAAAGGGTAACTCTTTTGTCTAAGACATGTCATTATACGCTGAAGGTCGAGCAAATATGTTAGACAATCTACGGCCCATAGACAACAAGAAAGTGATCGGTAGAGGTACATGGTATGATAAAGCGGCGGACGAGCTCATCAAGCGCGAGAAGAAGCTCAAGCGCAGCCTCGACAAGATGCGAACCGAGAGCGGTCTAGGAGCCAGTGGATACCCACACATAGGCAGCATAGGCGACGCACTCAGGAATTATGGCATAACCTTGGCCCTCCAAGCAAGGGGTTATGAGAGCGAGTACATCGCATTCGCCGATGACAAGGACGGCCTCAGGAAGGTTCCCGCGGGCATGCCTGAAGAGCTAGAGCAGTACCTAGGCTTTAGCGTGGCCCAGATCCCTGACCTATTCGGTGACTGCCATTTCAGCTTCGGCGAGCACATGAGCAGTCTACTCAAGGAGGCATTGGACATGAATGGCGTGGTCTACACGCCAATGTCGGCCTACCAGACGTACAAGGACGGGGTGCTCGACGACGAGATCATCACACTCCTCGACAACAAGGAGAATGTAGGCAAGATAATCAAAAGGGTAACTGGTCAGGATAAGTACATCGACAACCTGCCCTACTTCGTGGTCTGCGAGAACTGCGGAAAGATATACACCACATACGCTCATGACTACAACTCTCAAACCCACACCGTCCAGTACGAGTGCAGAGGTATGGAGGTCAAGGGGCGATGGCAGGAGGGATGCGGTCACAAAGGCGAGGTTGACGTGCTCAGCGGCAACGGGAAGCTTCCGTGGAAGGTGGAGTTCGGAGCAAGATGGCACGCCCTTGACATCCGCTTTGAGGCTTACGGCAAAGACATCGCAGACAGCGTTTATGTCAACGATGCCATCTGCAGGGAGATATTTGATTGGGAGCCACCCATGCACGTCCAGTACGAGATGTTTTTGGACAAAGGAGGCAAGAAGATCAGTAAATCAGCGGGCAACGTGTTCACGCCCCAGGTGTGGTACAGATACGGAAGCATGCAGAGCCTGAACCTCCTCATCTACAAAAGGTTCGGCGGCACAAAGAGCGGCGCAGGGGATGATATCCCGCCCCATATGGACGAGCTCGATGAGCTGGAGGACATCTACTTTGGCAACCGCAAGGTCAAGGACCAGAAAGAGTACTACAAGCTCACGGGCCTATACGAGTACTCCCATCTCCTCAACCCACCCACAGAGCCCGAGGCCCACGTGCCGTTCAACCTCATGGTGAACCTTGCAAAAGTGGCGCCACCGGGTAACGAAGCAAAGTTTATGAAGGCAAAACTTGAGGACTACGGCTACCTCAACGAGACCGACAGGGGCATCGACGAGAGGATCACGAGGACCCTTAACTGGATTAGGGACATCGATAGCGAGAAGTCAGAGCCCATAGAGCTGACAGATGTCCAGAGGCAGGTAGTGAAAGGGATCATAAACGAGCTGATGAAAGCCGAGGATGTTGAGGCTTACCAGGCCAGCATCTTCAACATAGCCAAAGTACTCGATCTAAAAGCAAGGGACGTGTTCCCGGTGGTCTACAGGATCCTGCTTGGTAAGGATAGAGGCCCAAGGTTCGGACCATACGTCGGATTGGTCGGCAAGGAGTCCGTTATCGCGTCGCTTAAGGCGGCGCTCTAATTTTTTCATCGTCTAGGCTATCCAAGACTATATGCTCTTTCTTTTATTATTCAGGAACTCAGGTTCAACGAGCTTTTTTAATAAGGAAATAAATATGATCCCTATCAGGATGGATATTATTGGATATCCGGGTATGCCATTTTTCTCTTCAACCGGCTCAAGCGGGATTTCATCTCCCGTTAATTGATTCCATTGACCCGTGTTATCTAACGCCTATAGGTCATCCATGTAGACATGTTCGGCCATACCACCGAAAATCAATGTGATATCGTTCAAGGGGTCATAGACAGTTGTGGAGCATCCCCTTGACGGAGGGTTAGTTTCTGAGATCGCCTGCCTCCGCACGCGCATCAAAGAAATAGCAGAAATCTTGCTTACTCCGCGTAGAGTTTACCGTTTCTGCCCCAGTCGCTCTTCTTGATGTCCTTGAAGACAACCGAGACTTGCTCCGGCGTCGTCCCACAACCCTCACAGATGGCCTTCGTCACAAGCTCAAGCGTCCTCTTCTTCGTCTCCGCGTCCCTACCGTCAAACCACTGAATTGTTACCCATGGCATATTTTCTCACCGAGTAAGACACAGAGGCATGGGATATGAAACCTTCCCACCGCAGCAATAAAAAAAATTTCTAGAGTTACGGCCCACTGTTACCAAAGTGGCGGGCTCCAAACTCAAGATCTTCATCACTGTTCAGAA
>JAUWLH010000166.1 GCA_030613835.1 Candidatus Bathyarchaeota archaeon
TGAGGATGCTTGGTGGGCAAGCGGCGAACCATATGGAGTAATGCTCTACAAGGTCGATGGATTAATCGATGAAAATCCCGATCTGATTTCACTTGAAAGAGAAATCTGGCTTAAGACACATGGATACGTCCACGTTCACGAGTTCGTCGATTCCTTTGGAGTTGAATCAACTGACTGGATGGTTTATCTTAAACACACAGCAATAACCTCATTTACCTTAGATGGAGGGCCAGGTCAACCAAACCCATCGTACGAACATTATGTCACACCTGGAATCGACTACCAATTCCCTAACAACTGGTAACCACCATTCACTATTTTATTTATTTATGAAGAACCGTTTTGATAATTCTATATCGCGCATTGGGTTGAGGTGGAACCATCCGCAGTCCTATGCACTTGGTATAGTTCGAACCCACGGAAAATGGGGATATCACCACCTCTTATGTTATTATTCGATATATTTTACCGGTATCAATAGTCGAGGTTGTATCAGCAGTGCTTTGTGACATCTAATAGGTTTCGAACCCTTAGCAGGGTTATTCAAAGTAATGACCCTTCTATCTAGATCAACATCAATTGGTCGTATTCTTCTAGCTTCAATAGATCTAAAACCGGTTTCTTTCAACAATTGAAGAAAAGCAGTATATTTAGGTCCAAAGCCAGCGATTAATTGGTCAAGTTCGCCTTCAGTCGGAATATAGGGCAATTTACCTGGGCTTTCTTTAAATTTCACAATCTCATAGTCAGAATCCTTCCACCTACACCAATCTCTGTAAGAGTAACTCAACAAGTTTTTGCGACGATTTACACATTTTGCGGTCTTAATGTGTTCACGAATCGATTCACTATCATAGAGATTAAAGCGAAGCTCAAAATATCGTATCAATCCAAGTTTATGTTCAATGGTAGTTTCGGCTAACTCTCTCTTTTTGAGAAACTCTTCAAAAGTCACGGGTTTGTGACGTGGCGCAGCTGATGGGATTCGAACCCATGAGGCTCAAAGGCCACTGGTTTTCGAGACCAGCACGATAACCGCTCCGTCACAGCTGCTCGAAAAGATGAGGCTTATAACCCTTTTAGGGCTATCGCCTAGAAGATGAGGCTCAGCTGGTCGAACAACATGATGCCCATCAGGTAGATGACGATAATCGAGACCCCCTCGTCAAGGGTCAGCTTGCCATCATCAACTATACTCTTCATCAGAATCCAAAGGGTAACCGCTATCGCCAAGAACTGGTACAGCACATACCCGTCCAGGTAGACTGGAACCAGCAGCGCCACGATGGGGAAGATGAGCAGGACGCTCTGCACCACCCCCGAGAGGAGGTTAGACACACCCAACTCCACGTGCCCCTCACGAGCCCCGATCAACGCCATGCCGTGCTCCGGGACGCTGCCCGCGAACCCGATGAGGGTCGCAGCGAAGACCACGTTCAGGTGTAAGACATGCACGAAGTACTCAGAGCTACTGGAGATCAGCTCCGCAGCTACCACCGTCCCTACGAGCCCCAGCACTAATGGAATGACAAAAGCCCTCGATCTCTCCTCCTCGTGCACGTGAGCTTGGTGACCCTCGTGCCCCTCCTTTCCTCCCCTCGCTACAAAGAACAGGTAACCCAAGTACGCCAGAAGCATGAACACGGGGATCTCCCACGGGAGCAGCGGAGGGCCGACCTCGCTATTAAGGGTCAGTATGATACCCGTCCCGAACACGATGACGCAGAACCCGATGGCCAGCCGCATCACCTCCACATCGTTCTCAAGCGCCTTCTTAGGTATCTCGATACTACCCCCCTTCCATGTGAGCATGATGACCAAAATCCCAAGGAGCAAACCGTTGAAGGTAGACGCAAGGAGAACAGCGAGGATAGCCACGTCCTTTAGCTGCGGCGAGAAAATCATGAACATGGTCATGATCATCTCGGGCAGGTTCGATGCCAGGCTGGAAAGGATACCAGTGACATGGCTTGAGAGCCCCGTGTACTCGCTGAACTCCTGAAGCCCCTCCACCATGGGCTCACCGATCATGATGACGATCACTAGACCGAGGATCATTTCGATTATGCTGAAAGGCAGGGTTTCAGGGCCCAGAAGGTACAGGACGAGACCAAAGGCGAGAACAGAAACCGTAGATTTGACATTCAAGGCGACCACTGAATGTTTGAAGACCCCTTATCTGGTTTAAATAATAATCGGGAATTGCTAGTTCTCATCCGAGAGCCTGCGCAGCCCCTCCCATCCCTCGCGGTCCTTGGTCGTGACTACGTCAAGCGCCTCCTTGCTGCTGGATAGCTTGGGCCTGTATGCACCCGTCCTACGGAGCAGGTACTCGGCCGCTCTCAACAATTTCCCGTTCAGGTCGCTGTCTGCCAAATCTGCGACCGAGACTATCAGAGCCTCGACCGTCTTCGGCTTCGTTGGACCTACATCACCATGGTGGCTAGCAACAACGTGTACAACGTCCAACGGGAACTCACGTTTCATCATCTCCCCCACCATAAGGGAAAGATGATCCACCTTCCCCCCAAAATCACTGGTCCTGAACCCACCCTCGCCGCGCTCCTCGTAGCAGTAACACTTCATAACGTCGTGGAGGATGGCCCCCGCGAGCACTGTGTCACGCTCCACGGTTCCCCCGTAGAGGGATTCCACTAGGTCTGATAGCGTCAGTGCGAGTTTCGTTACCCCCACGGTGTGCTGTAGGAGTCCCCCGTTGTAGCTGTGGTGTTGGTATGCCCCGGCTGGGCAGACCTCAAGGGGTAATGCAGGAGCATCTATGTCACTGGGAGGGTTCTTGAGAAAGCCCTTCACCTTCTCGCGGAGCTCCCTGTTCTCTATCAAGTCCACGAGTCCACGAATTTCGTCAAACATACTCTCACCGTAGGATGAATCTATTGAACTGGATTCGTAGAAACTTAAACCCATCGTTAGACAAAGTTTAATACAACGGCGCAGGGCTTGGAGCCGAGAGGAGAAAGAGAAGTGAGCGGGTACAACGCCAGGTTCTACGCCTTGATGCTGTCCGCCACGACCTTCGTCTTGAACTTCACCCTGATACAGCCCATATTCAGCCTGTTCCTCACGAGCAGGGGCATAACCGTTGTCCAGCTGGGCATATTATTGAGCATCCAGAGCTTTATCCCGCTGATCCTCAGGATCCCGCTGAGTGGTCTCGTTGAGAGGATCGGCAGGCTCCGCACCATGATCATAGGCCTGTTCATCTCCGGGGTAGCCTCCGTGATCTACATCTACGCCCAGACCTACACCCATTTCCTACTCGCAATCGCGGTGAACAGCTTCACAGCCAGCAGCTTCAACCAGACCGCTATGTCCACCGTAAGCGACGCGGCCCCACCGGAGAGGCAAGGAGACGCCATGGGCAGGTACCTTACATTTCTTGGGTTCGTGATGCTCATCGGGCCTGCCGTCTGCTCTAGGCTCGTGGAGTCAGTAGGGCATATCGGCCTTTTCTGGATGTCAGCGATCGTCCCACTATTTGGGATAGCACTGCTCATTTTCATGGCACCCACCAATATCAGGGAGAGGGAGGCGAAAAGCAGCGAGAAGCCAGTGATCAGCACCGTGAACTCCATGAGGATGATCCTCGGGAACAGAAACGTCCTGCTTCTGAGCTACTGTAGAGCCAGCTTTAGCGCCGCTCAGAGCCTTTTCCTGGCTCTTTTCAGCATCTACGCGGTCCAGCAGTTGGGTTTTAGTGAGTCGGTGGTAGCCATGCTGTTTACAGTAAGGGGCTTCGCCAACATGCTATCGCGCTATCCAGCCGGAAGCATCAGCGACAGGATAGGAAGAAAGCCACTGATGCTGGGCGCATACGGGTTCCTCGTCGTATCATTCTTCATGATAGCCTACACAAAAAGCGTGATGATGCTGAGTCTAGCCCTAGGTCTCTACGGTCTATGCTGGGGGACGAAAGCGGTATCCGAGTGGGCTTTCCTCACGGACCTGGTCGAGCCCAAGATAAAGACAATAAGCATCTCGTATCTAGCGAGCGTATTCAGCCATGGCTCCACGCTGGGCAGCGTGGCATCTGGGATACTGACCCTTTATCTGCCCTACAGCATGATATTCCTGATCGGGGCAGCGTTGAACCTGGCCTCGATTCCGGCCATC
>JAUWLH010000131.1 GCA_030613835.1 Candidatus Bathyarchaeota archaeon
ACCAGATACTGAACCAGATGGCTAAGACCACATACATGACCGGCGGCAACATCAACGTCCCAATGGTCATGAGGGCTATATACGGGGCGAGGGGAGGAGGAGCGGCTACCCACAGCGAGTGCCTCTACGGCCTCTACGCCCACATGCCGGGTATGAAGATCGTGGTGCCCAGCAACCCGTACGATGCCAAGGGGCTGCTGACCACGGCAATCAAGGACCCCAACCCCGTGGTGGTGTTCGAGCACACCAGGCTCACAAACATGGAGGGCGAGGTCCCCGAGGAATCATATAGCATTCCATTCGGCGTGGCCAACCTTGTAAGGGAGGGCAGCGACGTGACAGTCGTGGCCGTGGGCAGGATGGTGAACGAGGCGGCAAAGGCGGCTGACGAGCTCAAGGGCAAGATCAGCGTTGAGATCATAGACCCCAGGACCCTGGTGCCGCTAGACGAGGAGGCGATCCTACGCAGCGTCGCCAAGACTGGCAGGCTGGTTGTTGTTGACGAGGACTACGAGAGGTGCGGCTTCTCAGCGGAGGTAGCTGCTGTTGTTGCCGAGAAGGGGTTCCACAGCCTCAAGGCCCCTGTGGCAAGGGTTGCTAACCCCAACGTTCCACTGCCCTTCAACAAGAGCCTAGAGAACCATGTACTGCCTGACGCCGTGAAGATCGTCAGGGCCATCAAGAACGTTGTGAAGTGAGTTCCCTCATTTCACTATCTTGTATAACTCTTCTTTTTCTTGTACACCAAACCTTCCAGCGCTTTAACAACTACTGTTTTCGCTGCTCTCAACCTGCCCTCGTAGCCTTGTACCCTGAACCCGATTTAATGGGATCCAGATTACTATACAAACGTTCCAAATGCGGTGAATTATATATCCGAGGCTTTGCCGGCCTCGAATGGCTTGATGTAGTTACCCAGCAGAAGGGGAATTATCATCAGGCTGGATGTGACTAGCGCGGTTGTTGCCAGGTTGTAGTCCAACAGATACCCGATCATGACGCTCGATGGGATGTTGCCGATCCAGCTCCAGCTCATGTACATCTGGTAGACGGTGCTTGACATGGCCAGGGGAGTGCTATCAGCCATTATCGCGAACGTTGTGCCCGTCCAGAACCTCTCGAGGAACGCGCTGACCATGGCGACGATGATGAACCACGTGACAGCTCCCTCGGCTATCGTGGTCCAGAGGAAACCAGCCCCGGCAAATGCAATGGTAGCCACCGTGAAAGCCTTCTTGTGCCCGTACTTATCCGAGAAGTTGCCCCCGAACCAGGAACCGGGGAGACCAGCCAGCGTCGCCACAAGCCCAATGGTGCTGACCAGGGAAATATCGGCTCCGACGATCTCCCTGATGGTGAAGCTGAACATACCCCCAAGGGGTGCCGTTATCTTCATCACGGTGAAGGACCTGAAGAACATAATGAGCACAGCAATGATCACCGTCCTCTCGGTGAAAGTGAAAGCTATAGCCTCCCTGGTTAGTGACCTCTCCTTGACCACCTCGGGCTCCTTAATGCTCAGGAAGAGAAAGGACGTGAGCCCCGTCACGCCGGCCAGGGCGAATATGAGCTTGTAACCACCCACATCCAGAAGCCACAGGGGCAGGATGGTCGCCAGCGCTGAGCCGAGACTCTGGCCCGCCGTGCTGGCTCCACCTATTACCCTGGCGTGGTACTGGGGAG
The DNA here is from genome assembly GCA_030613835.1 of Candidatus Bathyarchaeota archaeon. Taxonomy (GTDB): domain Archaea; phylum Thermoproteota; class Bathyarchaeia; order TCS64; family TCS64; genus RBG-16-57-9. The sequence goes on from JAUWLH010000131.1 coordinate 1,684, forward strand.
GGGTAACATCTATGGCGAAGCTGTCCGCTGCCATATCATAAAAGGCTCCCGCGGTAATGATGCTGACCACAGCGGGGAACAGCACTGTCCATATAGGCGCGTTGTAGATGTCGCTCACCATCATGACGACGATACCCACAATGTAGAGGGCACCAGTGATGACGAACCAGGGCTTCCTTTTGTAGTACCTATCACCCCACTTGATGGGAAAGATATCGGCCACCAGCCCCACGAACATCTTCCAGCTCCATGAGATGTACATGAGGCCCACGAAGAGACTCGCCTCGGCAGTGCTCACGCCAATCTCGTCAAGCAGGAATATTGGCACCCAGAGGCTGAACGTTGACCTCACGAAACCGTTTGCGAAGTAGCTGATCCCGTAAAGTAACGTTACCTTCTTCGGCTCCCAGACATCGTCCATGAGCTCCTGTATCCGCTCCTCCTTGGGGGCGCTCCAGTAGGTTACCCCTTCGGCCTCAAACTCGCTCTTCCACCTCTTGCCAAGGTAGAAGAGAACCCCGTATGCCAAGACCGTGAAAGCGAATACCGCTATCCCTAGCTTGTAGGAGAGATTGAGCCCCAGAACCTGATGGATGATGGACATAGAAAAAAGGTTGGCGCTCCGCGTCTAAGAGCTTTCCCCGTCCCCCAGTGCCATGAGGAGTGCAGGGAGGTCACATATGCTTGATATCGCGTGTCCGTTCCACACGGGTTGGTCAGGGGACTTGATCCAGACGCCTGTAATTCCCGAGTCCCTTGCCCCGTACATGTCTGCCTCGACGCTGTCACCCACGTGGACGGTATTCAAGGGGTGGACGCCCAGCTCTGTGAGCACTATATCGAATATCTTAGGATTCGGCTTCCTGACGCCCAGGTCCCTTGAGCAGTATATGGCGTCAAAGTACTTGTCAAGACCAGCCTCCTGTAGGAGCAGTCTAGGTTGATCGCTCATGGTGTTGCTGAGTAGGGCCACCTTGTACCTTGATGAGAGCTCAAAAAGGACATCCTTGACGCACGAGAAGAATGGGCTCACATAGTGCCTCTTGAAGTTCTCGTGGAGGTACTCCAGCATCTCATTATCATACCTGACATCTAGGTTAGAGAGGAAAATGGAGTAGACCTCCTCAAAAGTCATCTCCTTGCCCTTGGCCCTGACCCTGTTCAGGTGAGCCAATGCAGCTCTGAGCGCCTTCTTCAATCTCTTCATGGGGATGTGATATCCGTGGCTCGCCAGGAAGCTTCTGATGTTCTCATGGTAAGGATCCCAGTCCAGCCCGCCGTCGGCGAGGGTGCCCCCGAAGTCAAGGATCACGGCTTTGATTTCCATTGGAAGAGATTTACCTAACTAGCATTTCAGTTTGATCAAAGATGATATACGAACACCCTACAACATTACCCCATGCTTCAGGAGAGGTTCTACGAGGGGAAAGGAGTTAGACTCAACTACGCCGAGGGACCGGACAATGGGCCCCCGCTGTTACTGCTGCCAGCCTACGACAACAGGTGGCAGAGCTATTCATCGATAATCCCCGAGCTCGCCTCCAAGACCCACCTGTACGCCCTTGATACTAGAGGAAGGGGACGTTCCGATAGAACCCCCGGCGAGTATGAGTTAGTCCACAGCCTCAATGATACAATCGGGTTCATTGAGGAGGTCATCAGTGGGCCGTGCCACATCTTCGGGCACAGCAACGGCGGCTGGATAGGACTTTGGCTTGCCTCAAGCAGATCTGATCTTGGCAGCTCCCTGATCGTAGGCGACAGCGCCCTGGACGTTGAATCCCTCATCGAGGTCGGGAAGAGCGACGATGAGATGGAGGGAAATCGCAAGTTTATGGAATGGGCGGGGAAGCCCGTTGATGAGCTCGTGAAGGTTTTCAGCGAGAGGTACTCTGACAGGTCTCTAGATTACATCGAGATGCGGGCTCTGACCTTCAGCCAGGTGGACCCGGAGATCTATTCCAACTGGGTCGAGGGGAGGCTAAACAAGTACTTCGAGGGATATGACAGCAAGGCCATCCTTGAGTCCATTGAGTGCCCCACACTGGTGCTCCAGGCCGAGAGCGGTATGATCTCGTGGGAGGAAGTTATATGGGCGAGGGACACCAAACAGGACCTGAACGTGAAACAGATGGCCGGGATGGACCACTGGCTGGGCATCCAGGATGGCAGGGAGACAGCCGTGCTCTCCGAGATCATCAACTTTCTTTATTCATTTTAATTTATTCATTTTATTATACTCATAATGTAATTAAGATATGTAACATTCTTTCATGGCTCCTTATATTTAATATACTCCCTGATGGTATTAAGAGGTAATAGAAATGGAAAAAAATACCCTGAACAGGCTCAAGATAGAGCTGGAGAGCTTCAAGGGCTTGGTCATCGCTAACCTGATAGGAGCCGCACTAATCATAGCGTTCACGTTGGCGTTTAGCGTCGACAAGATAATCCCCTTCATCACAGAGGGACCGCTGACACTGAGTGAACTGCCCTATCTGGTGCTAATAATCTTGGGGCATGTGTTCGCCATCAAATGGATCACAAGGAGCGCGGAGCTCATGGGAGAGCACGACAAGATCACAAAGGATTTCGATAAGATATTGAAGGACAATGGCGATGATGAGGCCGTAACGGGCATCATCGTTAGGAGCCTGGCGTTCTACAGGGAGAATCAGGGCAAGATCGAGCAAATGAAATGGGGAGGCAGGGTCACGGGAACCTTCCTGATGATCACCGCAATCCCTCAGCTGATAGGACTCCTCGGTGGAACAAGTCAAATCAGCGGGCTGATGATTCTGGGACAATGGTTCGCCATTATATTAAGCGTCGGGATCGGCGTTGCGGCGTGGTATGTCCCCGTGATCATCAAGCGTTTCACGGAGATGTGGGATGCAAGGCTGAGCATGGCGGATGACGCCAACGAGAAGCTGAGGAGGATACTGGAGGACACCCAATGAAGGGAAAGCGGACCCTCTACGAGATCTACTGGGAGATACTGACCTACGCTAGGAACCGGAAGACGTTCACCAACATAGTCCATAGGTGCAGCCTTAACAGCAAGATAGCGCAGGAGCACCTTGGCTTCCTCATGAACAAGGGCTACATAACGCGGTTCGAGGAGGACGGCCAGAAATACCTGAGGACCACCGAGAAGGCAAAACCGTTTCTTGACGCCTTTAAGGACATGTACCTTGAGCTCTTCAACACGGGGCCCGAGTTCAAGCTCTGAGCTACTCCACCTCTTCTACCTTTACCCCTCTCTTCCTGAGTTCTGACAGTACGCCCTCGGTG
>JAUWLH010000282.1 GCA_030613835.1 Candidatus Bathyarchaeota archaeon
ATGCAGGAAAAACCATAGTGGGATTGCTATCAGGCCAACCGGTGCATTCGCACAGGCCGCCCAAGGCGTTAACATGATGCCCAACGCCCCTAAAATCACAGTGGGGACCATACTGTCCCTGTTGACAGGTGCTGAAATAGATGACCGCCGGGTTGATCTTCCTGCAGTTTTCGTAGTCCAGCCCCAGTCTGGCCATACTGCCCGGGGTCATACTCTCCCCAACAATGTCGGCCCATGCGATCAACCTTCGAGTCACCTCTCCAGCATCCGGATGGGTGAGGTCCAGGCTGATACTGTATTTTCCGGTATTGTTTTTAGTAAAAAAGGTACCTCTATCAATCCCAGGAACACCGTCTCTATAAGGTGGAAATGTCCTCAAGGGACAGAGCCGCTTGTGACTCTCAACTCGGATTACGGTTGCTCCATGCTCCGCGAGTTCTCGACTCACCTGGGGACCGGTAGCTGCCCAGGCGAAATCAACAACCTTGATATCATCAAATATCCGTTTTGTCACATTTATTCTCCCATGTAGAGCTGTCTACCTAGATGGCCCCTTTGCTCTGCAGGGTGTCCATCTCTTTCCCAGTGAGTTGGAGTTCTTTCATATACACTTCCTGATTATGCTCACCGATGAGCGGTGCTCGTCGACTTATCTTCCAAGGAGTCTGGGTCATTTTAACTGGCGCTCCAGGATACGCGATTATCTCACCCAATTCAGGATGCTCTATCTTCTCCCAGAAGCCCCGTACCTGTAGCTGGGCATTTTTCATAATATCTTCAATGTTGTTACAAGGTGCCAGCATGATGCCCCGCTTCACTGCTTCTTCGTATAGCTCTGCTTTAGTCTTGGTCTTGAGAAATTCATTAACCAGGTTGTACTGGCGGTCAAGCTCTACCTGCGTAATCGTAGATGCGTTAAATTTGCTTAAGTCCATATCACGCATTTCAAGTAGCATCCCCTCTTCGTTAGCCCATCGTATCAATGCCTCAGACGACTGAACTTGTCCTCTAAATGCACCCCCACCGAACGTACAGCAGACATCGCCATCCTTGCAGGGCATGATGAGTCGAGCGAAAAGGAACCCATGCGGTTCAGGTCTCACTGTGACAAAAAATTGGCCGGTGCCAATTACGTTGACTTTCATAAGTTCTTGAATTTCCGGAGCATGCATCAGCGCCAGGACCACCGCTGCCTGCATCGAGACATCCACATACTGGCCCTCCCCGGTAATCTCTCGATAGTAAAAGGCCATCATCGATCCGGTTGCGCCCTGCAGACCAGCATGGAAATAGGCTTGAGGGTCGCAACTCATGCGCACAGGCGGGCGCCCTAATTCCCCAAGAAGCCGTGTCAAACCTCCCATGGACACTCCAATTAGATCAGTAGCTTGATAGTGAGCGTATGGACCCTCCTGGCCAAAGGGGGTTATGGAGGTCATGATGATGTCAGGCTTAACCATTCTAAGATTGGGATAATCTAGCCCGATCTCGTTCATATAACCTGGTTCAAATGACTCAACGACTATGTCTGCGGTTTCGACCAGGCGTTTGAATATGTCTCTACCTTCGCGGCTCTCAATGTTTAATGTGATACTCCGTTTGCTCGTATTACCGGCGAACCAGAAGAGGCTTCTCTCAGGATCAGCGACGTCATTGAAGAAGGGCCCTATGCTCCTCGAAGCGTCGCCTTCGGGTCTCTCAACCTTGATGACATCCGCACCGAAGTCACCTAAGACTTTACCGCAAAGGTGTCCCTTCTCATCGGTAAGGTCTAAAACGCGGCAACCCTCTAGTAAACCTTCACCATCTTTCATATAAAACCACAAACGGATTTACGTGATACTCACCTAAAGAATAATGGCACTGCGCGAAACCAATCCTTTGTCCTGATCTTCAAATGCCTGATTGATGTCCTCCAGTGGGTATCGCCTCGAGAGGATCTTATCAAACGGATACTTATGCTTGGTCCGACAGAGGAAATCGAGCGCTTTCTTGAGCGTGTCTGCACTGTAAACAACCACTCCATAGATGGTCTTGGATCCCATCACAAGTAATGCCGGATCAATCTCTGTAGTGTGTCCCGGGCTGATATTGCCGATCTCAAGGCAACGCCCCCCACTACCAAGCATGCTGATACCTTCGGGGAGTGCTGCAGGTACACCTGCCAGTTCAGCCACGACGTTCACCCCCTGAAATCCCGTCAGTTCCAGTACACGGAACATACGATCTTCCGAGGTTTTATACTCTCGCATATCGATGATGTCATCTGCTCCAAAGGATTTAGCCAGTTCGAGCCGTTCCGTGATACCATCAATTACGATTATTCTATGTGCACCCATTTCCCGGGCCACAGCCGTGGCATATAGCCCCAACCCACCTGCACCCTGAATGACGATGGTCTCCCCAAAGCCAAGTTTCACTTTTTGCAGACCGTAGATGACCTGAGCAAGCGCGCAGTTGACTGGAGCCACCATTTCATCTGAAAGCTCATCAGGTACCTTTATCACAGTCTGTCTGGGACGAACATAGTAATAGTCTGCATATGCTCCTAAAAAGTGGGGGGGAGGTTCAACCGGACTAATATACATGAGGTTTGCGACGCAGATAACCTCCTCTCCCCTCAAGC
>JAUWLH010000272.1 GCA_030613835.1 Candidatus Bathyarchaeota archaeon
AAGCCACTAAGAAGGATTGGCCCACGAGGATCGGGTGAATGGGAAGAGATCACGACTAAAGAAGCGGTCTACCACATCGCGGACAAGCTCAGGAATATCATCGAGGAGCATGGCTCGGAGTCCATCGCGTTTCACATGGGGGCCCACAGGAATGACCTAATCGGTGAGTTCATGCAGAGGCTCGGGAAGACACTGGGAACGCCCAACTTCGCCACCGTAGACAACGTTTGCAGCAAGGCAAGGTCCCTCGCGGACAAGTACACCTTCGGGCAGAAATGCTTCCCTGATTATAATCATCCCTCGGAGTGCCTCGTGGTGTGGGGCAGAAACAGCCTGGACACGGGAGGTGAGTCAAGGATGGACATCATCAGGCAGGCAAGGGAGAACGGGACCAAGATACTGGTCATCGACCCCCGTGAGACAAGCATAGCGAGGCTGGCGCACCAGTGGGTCAAGCCCAAGCCGGGTAGCGATGGGTATCTTGGGATAGCCCTGCTCAAGACCATCATCGAGGAGGGGCTCCACGACAGGGAGTTCGTTGAGAAGTACACTATTGGATTCGACAAGCTCCGCGAGATGCTGGATAGTTATACTTTCGATGAGCTGGAGAAGGAAACGTGGATCAGCATTGATGAAATGAAAAAGTTCGCGCGGACCTACGCCACCAACAAGCCAGCCGCCATCCAGACGGGGAACCCGCTGGACCAGACGCCCAACTCGTACCAGAGCTGCAGGCTTATCAGTATCCTCAGGGCGGTCACTGGGAACCTTGACGTTCAAGGAGGCGAGGTGCTTGCAACCGGAGTCCCATTCGTGAACATCACCGATGTTGAAGACAAGAACATCAGGCCCATGATCGGGGAGGAGTTCAAGGTGGCCGCCAGTGTAGGCATCGCGCCCAGCCAGGATGTCCTCAGAGCGGCTTACACGGGCGACCCTTACCCCATCAAGGCGTCACTCATTTTCGGTTGCAACCCCCTGACGACCTACGCCAACACCGAGGGTGTCTACGAGGCAATAATGGGGCTAGACTTCATCGTCACGGCCGAGTTCTTTATGACCCCAACAGCTACGTTCAGTGATATCATACTGCCAGTTTCTGCAAACCACGAGTACGATGATTTCAGCCCCAAGTTCGGGCACATTGTGGCGAGACCAAAGATCATTGACCCGCCGGGAGAGTGCAAGCCCGATATCCAGTGGATGAACCTCATAGCTAAGGAGCTTGGCCTAGAGGGATTCTGGGATAGCCCCAAGGATGCTTTCGACGAGATCCTGGAGCCGGCGGGCTTGACCTACGAGGAACTGGTGGAGAACGGACCATTATGGGCCTCCCAGAGGTACAGGAAATACATCGACGAGGGCTTCAAGACCCCCTCGGGAAAGGTGGAGATATACAGCGAGGCGTTGAGGGAGATGGGCGTGCCCCCGATACCCGAGATGGTGGAGCATATCACATCGACGGCGGATTACCCGCTTGTCATGACATCGGGGAAGAACTCATACTATTACCACAGCAGCTGGAGGAAGCTGCCGACGCTCAGGAGGATATCAAAGGAGCCACTGGTGGAGATGAGTCATGAGACCGCTGAGAAGTACGGACTGGTTGACGGTGAGATGGCTTACATCGAGACCACCGAGGGCAGGATAACCCAGAGGGTAAAGCTCAATGAGTCCCTTGACCCGAGGATCGTCTTCGTGGCACACGGATGGTGGTTCCCTGAACGGGATGACCTCGGATGGAAGGAGGCGAACGACAACATGCTAACTAAGTGGGATGGTCCCAAGTGTCAGGCAATGGGCGCAGTTACATTGAGGGGAATCCCCTGCAAGGTCTACCCTGCATGATGATCCATCTTTTAATCCACGTTCCAGCCAGATATTCATAATATGAACTGCCAACTTGCCGCTTACATCGGGGATAGGCACCTCACCTCGGTTCTCCTCAACAGCCTGAAGATACAGGAGCCTCTCTACGGGGGCCACGCCACGGGAATGGGCGTCCTCAACGATGATAAGATAGACATCATCAAGGCCGCTGGTCCTGTAGACCATGTCAAGAAGACCACCAAGATAGGCAAGCTCAAGGGCACATGCGCCATCGCCCACTGCAGATACAGTGGTCTAGCGAAGGACGTCGACGGTTACAACCTTGACGTGATGGCCCATCCCTACATCAGCGACGACGGAAAGATCGCATTGATGCACAACGGCGGCATCGCCAACTACAAGGAGCTCTGGAAGGCGCTTGAGAAGGACCACACGTTCCGTAGCTACGGCAAGAAAGTGGATGATATCACCGACAGCGAGGTGGCGGTACACATGCTCAGCGACGCCTACAACAGCGGCAGGAGCATGGTGGAAGCATTCCAACACATCGCCCCCAAGCTAACTGGGATGTTCCTGCTGGCGGTCATAAACGTCCATGAGCCCGACACGGTCTATATCTGCAACTGGTACCAGCCCTGCTACGTCGCCCTCGGCAAGAACGAGGCCATGTTCGTCAGCAGCAGGAGAGGCCTCAGAGACATTGATATGGACAGGGTCTTCCAACCACCAAAGAACAGCGTCATCAAGCTGACGAGGGGAAGTGTTGAGATCCACGTCATGGACCCATCTAGGAAAATACCCAGGATGACCATGAACGAATTCAAGGCCAAGCGGATGATCAGAAACACCCTAAAGGAGAAGGGCAGGATGGATGTGAGGAAACTATTCCAAGTACACAACCCGGAAGGATGGGCCGAGGTGTA